>JABSQI010000336.1 GCA_013215905.1 Legionellales bacterium
TGGCCCTAGGAGCGTAGCGAGAAAGTGGAGCTCCTATACAAAATGTATTAATTTTATTTGATTTATTATTTTTTTACTTTCTTAAGTAATCATCTAGATTGTCTAATTAGAAATACCATTCTAAACTTTAGATCAACATTAATACTTTAATTTAAAGAATAAATATGCATAACGTTATGATTGTAGGAGCTGGTAAAATAGGGACTACCTTATCAGTGATGTTAAGTAACTCTGAAAATTATAAAATCTATTTATTAGATACTAATTTTGATTTATTTAATAGTACTGTTAATAGCTTTACTAAGAACATTAATCCTATTAAGCTTGATATTTCCAAAGTGAATGAAGTAACAAACTATATCACTAAAAATAATATAGTTGCTCTTATATCAGCATTACCTTTTTATTTAACGTCTAAAGTAGCTCAATTAGCAAAAGATACAAATGTGCATTATTTTGATCTTACAGAAGATGTAGCAACTACTAAACAAATTTTTGAATTGTCCAAAGATGCTAAAAGTGCATTTGTACCTCAATGCGGTCTTGCCCCAGGAATTGTAGGCATAATAGCTAACCATTTAATAAAGAAATTTGATAAAGTTGTTGATGTTAAACTAAGAGTCGGTGCCCTACCACAATTTACTACTAACAAATTAAAATATTCTCTTACCTGGTCTACAGACGGATTAATAAATGAATATCTAAACCCTTCTATAATTATTAAAAATGGTAACCTTGCTTCAAGCGCTCCCTTAGAAGATTATGAAACAATAATTATTGATGGAGTAGAATACGAAGCATTTAATACCTCTGGTGGTATTGGAAGCTTAGCTAAAATCAACCTTGGTAAAATTAACAATATGAATTATAAATCAATTCGCTACAAATCACATAGAGATGAATTCTTAAAATTAATACATAAATATTCTGCCCAAGAAAACCCTAAGCGTTTAAAGCAACATCTAGAAGAGACTATTCCTACAACCTTTCAAGATGTTGTAATAATTTATGTAAGTGTGGTGGGATATATAGATAAAATATTACAAGAAAAAGTTTTTACCAAAAAGATCTACCCTGCGAAAATTGGGAATATAAATGCTAGAGCAATACAAATTGCAACAGCAGCAGGAATTTGTGGAAGTATTCATAGTGTATTACAAGATCCAAATCTACATGGTTTTATATACCAAGAGACCTTATCTTTTCCAAGCCTATTATACAGTGAATTTGGTAAATTTTTTAACTTTGATTAAGATGAACTAATGAAAGATATTCTATTAGGAAATAACCTAGTTGAAAACAATTCTGGAATAATGTTTGGGGATTGTAATTTCGATTTAAGTAATTCTAAAATTATTACATCTATCAATCCAGCAAACAAACAGGAAATAGCAAAAGTTAGCACATGTAATATTGAACACTATAATTTATTAATTCAAGAATCCAAAAAAGCATTTCTAACCTGGAGAGATATTCCTTCCCCTAAACGAGGAGAGATAATACGTCAAATTGGTAATGCCTTAAGGAAAAATAAAGAAAATCTAGGAAAACTTGTAACACTTGAAACAGGGAAGTCATTACAAGAAGGTCTTGGAGAAATTCAAGAAGCTATTGATATAGCAGATCTTGCAGTAGGCCAATCTAGGATGTTATATGGGTTTACAATGCATTCTGAAAGGAAACATCATAGGATGTATGAACAATGGCATCCCTATGGAACTATTGGGATAATTTCAGCATTTAATTTTCCTGTTGCTGTTTGGTGTTGGAACACTGCTTTGGCTTGGGTTTGTGGTGATGTTTGTATTTGGAAGCCATCTGAAAAAACGCCTTTAACTGCTGTAGCTTGTCAAAATATAGCTGCTGAAGTATTTGCTGAAAATGATGTGCCAGAAGGTGTATGTGGTTTAGTAATTGGAGATGCTGAGATTGGAAAATTAATGACATCTGATAAAAGAATTCCTTTAATTTCTGCAACTGGTTCTACTAGAATGGGGAAATTAGTTGGCGAAACTGTTGCAAAACGTTTAGGAAGATCTTTATTAGAGTTAGGTGGAAATAATGCTGTAATTATTACACCATCTGCTGATTTAAAAATGGTAATTCCTGGTGTTGTATTTGGTGCTATCGGAACAGGTGGACAAAGATGTACATCAACTAGACGTTTAATTATTCATGAATCAGTTTATGAAAATGTAAAAGAAGTTCTTGTAAACGCTTACAAACAAGTAAAAATTGGTAATCCATTAGATGAATCATTTCACATGGGACCATTAATTGATAAAGGAACTGTTGAAGTTTATTTAGAGGCGATTAAAAGTGTAAAAGCTGAAGGTGGATCTGTATTAGTTGAAGGTGAAGTTTTAACAGGTGAAGGATATGAGTCTGGAT
>JABSQI010000337.1 GCA_013215905.1 Legionellales bacterium
GTTAATTGAGCAAGAAATATTTCACAACCATACTTTAATATACCTTGAACAAGAAAAATCATTACAATTAGAATATCCAAACAATTGGTTAGAGCTGCATACAAAATATACCCAGCAAACTAAATATCAACTTTTACAAACTAATAATTAGTCTTTACCTTCTGGGATATATTGACTTGGAGAATTTATTTCCCCCCATTCTGCAAAGGGATATGGCTTTAATTCTGTATTAAAAGTCAAAAACTGAATTATCTGATAAGCATAGCTGCTTAATCCATCACCTAATTTTACTAGTTTTTCGTTAGGGATTCCTATAAAAATAGTATATCCAAATTGAAATAATGATATTACCAATATTAACAATCGCACAACATATGCAACAGCAATGTACAAAATCATAAAAAATCCTCTTATCCAGATACTAGATGAAGAAATATTTTTTTTCCATTCAGCTTTGCTCATATTTTAACTCCAAATCTATTTAATTAGACAGCTTAGTTCATGGCCTATTGTATTAGCAAACGAGGTAAATAATCCACAAATTCATCACTTCTAGTGTTCTTAACTTCCACAAAATGCTCGGTATATTTGTATAAAATACACATTGCTGGCACCACGCATAATCCTGAAACAGTGAAAAAACTTACCCAGGACAAATTATCGGCTAACCACCCAGCAACCATCGAAACTAATACTCTATCAAAAGATGAGACAGATGTCATTAAAGCAAATAGGAGACCACTTATTGTGCCTTTACAGATCAAAGTTAAATAATAAATTAGAATGACTTGACTCATACCACTAGTAAAATTCTCTACTCCCATAGTAACAAATAAAATATTAATATCATTTCCACTTATTCCCTGGAATATAAATAGTAGTATTGAAGTTATTTGTAACAAAATACATGACAATATTATTGTACTTAAATTATGTTTATTTAATAGTATTCCACCAAATAATCCACCAACTATCATTGTGAAAATACCAAATGTTTTAGCCACATGAGCAATCTCTATTTTTGAGAATCCTAATTCTATTAGAAAAGGCATATTCATTGTATTTAAAATAGTATCGACAGATTTAAAGCTAAGTATAAAAATAAATATTAATAAGAAATCGGATCTAGAAAGCATAGATTTTACAGATAGAATAAATACCATAAATAAAGTCTTATCTTTATTAGGAGCAATTAAGGAAAATTTATGATCATATATTTCTGGCTCATCAGCCCACAAAGAAGCTAAAACCCCAACACCCAACAATATTCCCATAAATATGTACACCAATTTCCAACTGAATATGCTTGATAAATATAAAGAACCAGCACTAGCAATTAACATCCCCACTCTATACCCAACAACGCTGGCGCTTGCCCCAAAAGGTGCTTTTTTAACAGTCATAGAATCTATTCTATATCCCTCAATTAGTATATCTTGGCAACTTGAAAAGAAACCTATAGAGAAAGCCCAAAATACTACTGCAGAAAAGCTATCTATTGGACTACTATTTGCCAAACCAAAAACAGAAATTATCAATAATATTTGAGCAAAAATGAGCCAAGACTTCTTATGTCCCAGGATATCAGATACTATGGGTAGTCGATATGTATCAAAAAATGAGGCCCATAAAAACTTCAAAGTATAGGGTAATGTCACCCAAGCCATTAGACCGATACTTGTCTTTGAAAAACCAACTTCAAGTAACCAAACGCTTAAAGTTGATAACAGTAATAAAAAAGGGATCCCACTTGAAACCCCGAGTAAAAATATTATAAGGATTTTTGGCGCATACATTTTTTTTGACATGTAAAAATTGTTAAAAATAGGCCTCAAATTTTAATTTTACCTCTAATTATAAAACGCAGGCCATATTCTTCCCCTTCTTGCTCAAGGATAGCACTAGATGGTCTCTCTAGCAACTCGAAAGATATTTAAAAATATAAAGATACTTGACATAACTTTAATACCTTTACTAGATTAAAAATACAAATATAATTTTATTTTGCTCCTAAGTTACGAAAAAATGAAAAAATTTATATGGATATACGTATTATTATTAACTGGGTGTTTCAACCAACGCACAGTATATACTCCGCCTATTGATAATAGTGCTGAGATTCAAATAGCTGAAGCCGCCGAATCAGTTAGTAAATCATTAGTAAAATTAGTTAGTATTCAACAAAGTGCAACACCTCCTATTAGAGAGAAAAAATTTGTTAACCCAGATGCCTGGGATATGCAAAGTACCGCTTCTATTGATTGGTCGGGACCTATTGCTCCATTGGTAAAACATATTGCCAAAGCCAGTTCATATAAATTTAGATCATTAGGGAAAGAACCTAGTGTACCAATTATTATAACAATTAGTAGTAAAAACAGACCA
>JABSQI010000338.1 GCA_013215905.1 Legionellales bacterium
TGTAATACTATTTCAATATTATATATAGAATAATTCTTCGCTAAAATTTTACCATTTCTATCATATATTAATCCTCTTTTTGCTTCGAAAGGAATGACTGTTAGCTGGTTTCTTTCTGATAGAGTAGAGAATTTTTCTTTTTCTATTACTTGCAGAAAAAAGAGTCTGGATAGTAAAATTATTGACATGATAAATATTACTATCATCATCCAGGTAAATCGGTGATTAATTAATTTAGTTTTATTACTCGAATTGTCAAATTTATAGATAGGAAGCATTTTATTTATAATATGGATGGTTGATATTTTTACAGTATCCTCGATAGATTTGCTCTGCGATCATTACTCTAATTAGCATATGAGGGAAAGTTAGTTTACTTAACGACCATGAGGAGTCAGACTTTTGTAGTACTTCTTTTGATAATCCTTCAGGTCCTCCTATTAAGAAGCAGGTAGATAGATTATCTTCTCGCCACCCTTTAATTTTTTTAGCAAATAAATCAGAATTTAATTCTTTACCTTTTGGATCTAGGGCAATTGATAATGAAAATTTATCAGCATGTTGTAAAAGATGTTTTGATTCTTGTTGTATTACAGAAATATTACGCTTTTTTACAGGTAATAAAGGTACTTCAATCAATTCTAATTTGATCGATGAGTTTAATCTCTCTTTATATTTAATAAATTCTTGATTAGCCCATTCTGACATCTTTTGACCAACCGAGATAATTCCTATTCTCATATATTCTATTTTACAACATTAGAAATTACTAAGTCTTTATCCCATAATTTTTCTAATTGGTAAAAATCTCTAATTTCTGGCAACATGATATGAAGTACAACGGAATTCATGTCTACTATTATCCATTCACATGTTTCTAATCCTTGTATATTTGGGTTTTTATAACCCATTTGTTTAATATGTTGCCTTACATTTTCAGATAACGATTGACCATGTTTTCTAGATCTACTAGTACAAATAACTAGATAATCTGTAATGGATGTCATTTTTTGTACATTAATTACTGTAATATTTTGAGCTTTTAGGTCTTCTAACGCTTTATTTGTTTCTGATACTAATTTATTCATGATATACCTAAGTGATTGCCTATTATACATTAAATACTCTACAAAAAGTACCTTTGATACTCTAAGAAATGGAGTTTTAGCTATAAATCTTGGGAAATATATAGATAATTGTTAATTAAAATTATGTATTTGTTCTAATATCTAAAATGTGTTCCATTAAGTGTTATTGTGTCCAAATATTTATTAGCAATATTTGATGTAGATTATATTTAGGTGAGAAGGGGATTTATCCTAATAAGAATAAATTGAGTGTTATTTTAAATTTATTAATATTTAGGATTTGCAATTTTTTTACATATAATAATTATTGATAGAGTTTTTTAACGCAATTGGGATCATTATTTTGGGGATTATTAACTTGTCTACTAACTTGATAAAAATTCAATGTTTCTTCAGGTAATGAGTGTGTTTTTGTATTTTGTAAAATATCTAAATAATTATCATTAAACCAGTCATTAATAATATTTTTTTGTAAAATTATCGGTTTTCTATTATGTATAGATTTTAAAGTTCCTTTAGAAATTTCTGTTATTATTGCACAAGATCTATATATTTCCCCATATGCTTCGTTAAATTTTTCTGACCAAATTCCGGCTAAAGGTAGTATTGGTGATTTCAATGAATATATATAGTAAGGTTGTTTGTGATTTTCTTCTTTTTTCCACTCATAGTAGCCACTTGCTATAATAATCATTCTTTTATGTTGAATTGCTTTTCTAAAAAAAGGTTTTCCTGTTATTGTTTCTACTCGTGCATTTATTGGTTTAGTGTTGATCCTGTTTAAGTCAGCCCATTCAGGAACAAGTCCCCAGCTCATTGTAGTAAATGTATATTGTTTTTTTTCTAAATATATACAGTAAATTTGTTGACTTGGAGAAACATTATAATTTTTAGTATAAGGGATATTTATGTTTACTGAAAAATATTCTTCAATTTCTTTTTTGTCTGCTTGTACAACGAATCTTCCACACATAGTTTTTATTATAATTCAGCTATGTTGCGACATCTAGTTTTTAATTTTCCAGATAATATTAGTGAAATATTAACGGAAAGTTGGGATATTGTATGATATACGACAATAAATATGTTATTAAACAATATTAATGAGGCTTTAGATGTTGTAAGCATTAGCCGATAGTTAAAGAAAGTTAATGATCTTGTTCTTAGAACCCCCTGTCTTTAGACATGGGTGAGTATCAGAAATGATTTAGTTTTCAACCTATAGTTTGTAATTAATTTTCTATATCATTTAAAAAATATTGTAATTTAGATTTTGCTTTATTTAT
>JABSQI010000339.1 GCA_013215905.1 Legionellales bacterium
TTTGTAGTTTACGTTGTTGCCTATTATTATTTAACATTTGAAAATACAAATTTCGATCCGACATTATTATATATCTTTTTAATATTGTTATTATATTATATATAATATATAATAAATATAAAAATGTCATTATCTCGTTGCGGTTTATCAGTAAATAGAAATACAACTATAACAAGAGACTATCAAGATTGGCCTAGATGGAAACAAATGAATTGTCAAATTGAAGGAATATCAGATTATCATTTTTATAAAACTAAGCAGGAAGAACAAAAATCGGCTCCGGTTGTATTAGATGAAATGCAAATTGCTGAGACTTCAGATCTTACTAAAAAAGAACAACAAATTTCGTCTATAGTGAAGGGTGTTGAGTCATTAGTTGAACAAAAAGGATCAGGATTTAGATCTCGACTTAGTCAAATACTTGCTGATGTTAGTAATAAATTTCCAGATTCAGATAAAAATGCTCGTCCTATTTCACCAGGAGAACATCACCAATTATTGAAATTAAGAAATAATAGATTTGGGCGCAGCAATTACTCGGGGCCCGGTACGTTAGTAGCGAAGAGAGTTCGACGACGCGATCCACCTAGAACTGAAGTTGATAAAGTCGCCCAAGCACATGATATTAGATATGCGTTAAGTAGAGGAGAAAATACAGAACAAAGTGTAAGAGAAGCCGATACAAAGATGATAGATAAATTAAATGAGATTCAAAAAAATAAAACTGATAGTAGATTCAATATAATACCGGCTAAACTTGCTATTAGTGCTAAAATTAAGGCAGAAGATTTTGGAGTTTTATCTAGAAAAAAATTTATATCTGATAAATCACCAAATAGATCGGATAAAATATTATTGGAAAGAAAACTAAAAGAATTGGAGCAAGAAGGATATGGAGATATTCCAGGACAGAAACTATTAAAAAAATATCAGAGAAAAGTAAAAAATAAAAGACTAGGTAAAAAATCTAAATTACCAGTTTATACATCAGAATTAGAAATATCTAATATGTTGGCTGATAAATTGTTGCCTATGGTTATTAGTTAATAATCCGTATCAGTTTCATCTGTTTCAGTTTCTAATTCTGATTCGGTATCATTTTTTATATAATACTTGGCTATTTTTTTTATTGGTTTTCCTATCTTTTCTAAGTTCTTATTTACAAACTTCTTTTTATCTGACATCATTTTCTCAAAGATTAATTTTTGTAAGTAATCTCTTGCTTCCGTTCTCGTCATATTAGAAGGTATTTCTAACTCATTATTTTGAATCGCATCTATGATATCTAGTGCTGAATTGGCAGTCCGTTCTGAAACTTCTTGCATTTTCATCGTTGGTTTTTTTGTTATTAATTTATTTTTAGAAATTGCTAGTACTTTATCTTCTGGAATTGTATGTTTTAACTCCTCTTTTTTTTCATATAAATGATCATAAAGTTCTTTTACATCCATAATATCAACATCTAGTTTATCCTTAGGATCATACACTAAATTAGGTAATTTACCCTGTAATATACCTTTCTTAACTAATAACCAATATTTCTTTCCCCCTATTAGGATGTTACGCCCTGATTCCGGATTGATTACATATTTATTAGGGTCCATTTTTATGTTATTTATTGTATATATAATATTGAATAAAGTTATTTATATTATAATATATGAAAAAAAATAATATTTTTTACTATGACATCACTACCAAAAAAATTACTATTTATACCAAGTTCAGATAAGAACTTTATTGAAAAATGGCGTAAAACGCGTGATCCTTTAGATTTTCCAGCTTCGTATCGAATTTGTCTGATGGGAAAACCAGGATGCGGCAAAACTTCATTAATAAAGAATATATTTTTACGTACTCAACAAAGTAAAAAACCTTTTGAACGTGTATTTGTATTTCATCAGGATAGATACGCGCGTGAGTACGATGATATAGGAGCCCAAGTGTTAGAGGAATTACCACCAAACGATTTTTGGATGAACTATGAAGATGAAGATGAGGACGAAGATGAAGATAAAGAAATTGTTAGACCTAAGACTCTAGTTATTATTGATGATATTTGTTTTAGAGATTTATCTAGAGAACAAACATCTAGGCTTGATAGACTCTGCGGATTTATAAGTACACATTGTAATGTATCTCTCGCATGTCTTAATCAGGACGTCTTCGCTATAAATAACATTGTAAGAAAATGTGCCAGTATATGGTGTATCTGGCGCCCTACTGACCTAGATGAGTTAAATGTTATAGCGCGGCGTACCGGTTATAAATCAAAAGATTTCAAGCAATTATTCAATGAGGTTGCGAAAGGTGAAAACGATTTTCTCATGCTGGATTTAACACCAAAGACTCCTTTCCCACTAAGATTAA
>JABSQI010000034.1 GCA_013215905.1 Legionellales bacterium
AAATTAGCTAATAGAGCATTCAAAGCAGTATACTCTTATGCGATAGGTCTTAGAGGCAAGCCAAGGTTTAAAGGTTTCAATCGTCTTTCAAGCATTGAAGGTAAAAATAATGCATCAGGTATTCGCTGGAAAGATGGCTATGTTCATTGGTCTGGTTTGAGATTAAGTACATATCCAATTGGTAAAGATAAACATGGATTAGCCACATATGCTTTGTCATGTAAAACAAAATACGTCCGATTAATAAAAAGAATTATAAAAAGTAAAGATGTTTGGTATGTTCAGCTTGTTCAAGCAGGTAAGCCATTTATTAAAGAAAAAAATATATCATCTGATGATATTGTTGGTTTAGATATTGGACCATCTACAATAGCTGCTGTAAATAGTGAACATGCACAATTGCAAGCATTTTGCGGTGAAGTTAAGAATTATGATTCTCAGATTAAGGCTCTACAAAGAAAGATAAACCGCTCTATGAGAGCCAATAATCCAACTAATTATGAAGAAACTAAATACATAAAGAATAGCAATGGAAAAACTGTAAGAAAACATGGCAAACCAAAGTCTAAACAGCGATGGCATTATTCTAATAATTGCAAAACATTAAAATCAGAGGTGGCAGAGCTACATAGAAAAATGGCAGCAGCTAGAAATACATCCCAAGGCAATCTTGCCAATCAAATATTAAGAATGGGTAATATTATAAAAACAGAGAAATTATCATATAAAGGATTTCAAAAACTATATGGGAGAAGTATATTAAAACGCTCTCCTGCAACATTTATTGGTAAATTATGCTACAAAGCCGAGAATGCTGGTGGTATGGTAGAACCATTTAGCACCTATAAGACAGCACTAAGTCAAACCTGTGTATGTGGACACAAGCAAAAGAAACCTCTCAAGCAGAGATGGCATAATTGCAGTAATTGTGGAGCTACCGCACAAAGAGATCTATTCAGTGCTAACTTAGCAAGGTATGTTGAAAAAGATAGCTTAGATATGACTCAAGCACAACGGGCTTGGGCAGGTGTAGATATTCTCCTGAGAAAGGCGGTATCTAAGCTGAAAGAAACTGCAAACGGACAATCTAAATCATTGTCTAGCTTTGGATTAAACCAGAGACAGAGCGGTTCGCCTGAAAAAGAGAAATCGATCATTAATGAGGCTTTAGATGTTGTAGGCATTAGCCGAGAGTTAAAGAAAGTTAATGATCTTGTTCTTAGAACCCCCTGTCTTTAGACATGGGTGAGTATCAGAATTATAATTAGAATTGATGTGATTGTTAGGTTTCTATGTTATTTTTATCCTAAAGTATAAATAATACAGATTAGTTACATGTTCTGAAAAAATAGCTTTGTTTAATAAACATATGCACCCTATTTACTTATAGTTTTTCCGTCAAATTTAATAACATCAAATCTAACACTATTATTATCTATACTATTTGCCCATATCATAACGGAAATATTATGCTCTTGATTAAGATTTATAATCCGTTCTATTTTTCTTAAATCTGGACATAGCTCATAAAAATCTTTATTGTCATTTAGCAACCAAGTTGTTAATATGGAGATAGAAATGATTTTTATATAATATGGATACATGTTATTTGGTATTGTAATTTTTTGATATTCTTCATTTCTAAAAAGAGATATGGTCTCCTTTGGCTTTACTTCTTGTTCAAAAATATACTCATCCTCTGAAAAATCTTTTTTATATTGTTTTTGAAAATTAGAATGGCGAAATGAATATTTAATTTTTATCAAATTATAAGAATTATTCTGTAAAGCTGGAACATCAGCAAAAACAAATTGATATATAATTAGACATACACAAATTAAATTTGTTATTACGAACTTCATTTTCCTACCTTATTTAAATATTTAATTAATGAGGATTAATACTACATCTTATTTTCTGCTACCCTCAAAATATTATCCCTTGTTCTACCACAAAATATTTAGTTCTTCATTTGTAGGTGACATAAGCATTTTTATTCATCAATAACGGGTAATTAATTTCAAGTGTTTCTAAATTCCCTATTGTGTCTGAAACATTGTTAGAGAAACTATATTTATTTTCAATTGAAAACTTAATAAATTCTCTTTTGCTATCCGATAAATAATCAGTAATTAACATTAGTATTTCTTTAGGTAATGGTTTTCTGCTTTTTTTATACTGCTTATTAGAAATATATTTCGTGGACTTATGGTCACTATCAATGTCCGTTTTATAAAGATTTGAGTTTACTATCAAGTCACATTCTTTCTGAAAATTTTTAAGAATTATCTCAAGGGAAAAAGAAAGAGGGTCAACACCATACTCTGCTTCTATTTTAGACATTAATTTCGAAGCATCTGGTGCTTTATGATTACTATATATTAATAACATCATCTCACCATGAATTATCTTATCTGAATCATCAATAATAACTTGAATTTTATCATCAATATGAAATTTTTCTTTATTATCATCTAATTTATAAAGAGGCGTAAATATTATTTTTCCGCTTTTAGTTATTAACTTTAATTGTGTTTCTTTAAAAACATAAAACAAAAATTTTTGAATTGGCAAAATGAAATAGTATAGTAACATAAAAAGCAGATATATCATTACTAGTTTTTCATAAAAAAGAACTCAAATTTTCTCTAACTTGAAATGGCTTATTCTATTTTGGGAATAAACTTGCTTCCAGAATTTATAAATAAAAAAGTGCTATTTCCTAATGTCAATCACATACTCTAAAAGCATTAATTAAATACATTTTGTGAAATTTAAATCTATCTATAATACAATCAAAAAATATACTCTATATATCATATTCTCAAATTTAATTTATGCTGCATTTTTTGCTTATAACTCCCTTTTATAAATTATTAGAGAAAATATTTTTACTTTTCTTTGCTTGCTTATCTACTTCTTTGAAAAAATTTTCTCTATAGCTTTAAGAGTATAGTGAGTCTTAGTACTAAGGGGTAGCTAGCTATATCATTGTATTATTCCTCTAATAGATCTAGCAATCTTATCTCAAGCATAGAACCATTATATTTGTTATACATGTATAAGCATTTTAGATAAATTATTGAACAACTCACATAGATACTTAAGAATTTTATAAAAATAATTTTTCTAAGAATAGAAGCTAGCTAATTTTATTGTCTATTTTTGAAGAAATTCTCGGCTAGTAACACTGCCTTCAAACTGTTTTGATAATTTTTTTTAAACATTATTGTATAAAAGTAGCTCAATATAAGTCATTGTATATTTTTTCACCTATAATTTATTAACATATAACATATTTGTAATATATATATCAGTTATATACCTAAAATTTGTAAGATATATCTTAAATAGCTGTAGTATTTCGATCATAAAAACCGCCCATTAGTATGTAACATACTGTTTTTAAAGGATATAGTCATTCTTTATAAGTAAATTTTACTATAAGTATTACTACCATATTTTTAAAAACTCTGCTAAATTATAAATACCCCATGGATGAATGTGCTGAGCAAGGAAGCTCTCTTTATTTTCAGGGTGTTTTTCATGTATAACTGTATGAAATTGTTACAATGATTAACATAAAAAATGAATATGTTATAATAGTAACAATTTCGTCTTTTATGTAAAAAAATGCCTAAACATCTTATAAAAAAATATATTCCATCTAATGATAATTTAAGAACAAACAAGCACCTACAAATATTTGGTAATAAACTATTAAAAAATCAAATTTGGAATCTGAACATAAATACAACTTCTAGAGCATTTGCCGTTGGAGTATTTTGCGCATTCTTACCCATTCCCTTTCAAATGGTTGTAGCAGCTGCACTAGCTATTATTACCAATGCAAATCTGCCAATTTCGGTAGCTCTAGTATGGCTGACAAACCCTATTACTATTCCACCTGTTTTTTATTTTTGTTACAGAGTTGGTGTCATTCTCACTGGTTCAACAATTCAAACTACATCAATATCTTTATCTATTGAATGGCTTAGTTCACAATTAGGTAAAATAATGCTCCCACTAATAGTAGGATCGCTATTTTGTGGAATAATATCTGCAATATTTAGCTATTATTTCATTAAAACCGCATGGAAGATACAAACTGGAAGGAAATGGAGAAATAGACGTTCTGGTTCTGTAGCCTAATGCCAATTAATATCCCTTTAACAAATCATCCTACAGATTATTGGAAAAATCTTCACAATTGTTCTAGAGGATTATACATCACGAATTTTTTTAAAGAACACCAAAGACCTATTTTAGCAATAACTTCTTCCGTTTTAGATAGTATCAATCTAGTAACAACTCTAAAATTTTTTTTGGATGAAAAAGACTACCCAAAAATTATGTTATTTCCAGATCGTGAAACTCTACCATATGATCAACTATCTCCACATAAAGATATAACATCAGAGAGGCTATCAATATTATCAAAAATCACCAATACAGAAAAATATATTCTAGTAATAAGTATAAATACCTTAATGAATTTACTTCCTCCAAAAGAATTTACATCAAAATATAGTTTTGATATGGAGCTAGGTCAAATATTAGATTTAGAATCATTTAAATTAGAATTATCTAAATCAGGATATCACTGCGTAAACAAGGTAATGGAACACGGCGAATACTGCATCAAAGGAGGAATTTTAGACCTTTTCCCTATGGGACATAAAGCTCCTTATAGAATAGAATTGTTCGATAACACAATTGAAACGATTAGAGAGTTTAATCCAGAAACACAAATTTCAAAAAATAAAATAGATTTCATAAAAATTATGCCTGCTCATGAATATCAACTAGATAAATTTTCAATTGATATTTTTAAAACTAAATATAAAAACGAGTTTATCACAAACCCCAAAGACTGTGGGATATATCAATCAATTACTAACAAGCTACCCGCTCCAGGAGCAGAATATTATCTACCATTATTTTTTGAAAGAACATCAAATTTATTAGATTATCTCCAAGAGAATACTATAATAATTCATACTGATAATATACTAGAGTCCAGCAAGGACTTTTTTGAGCAAATTAAAGAAAGATATAATTCTCTAAAAATAGATAAATATAGATCTTTATTAAAACCGAGCTCAGCATTTCTCACACAAGAAAATTTATTTAGCAAAATTAATGAATATAAAAACATTCAAATACAAAACGATACAATAAGTCATGATAACGCCCTTGATTTTAAATGTTCAACTATAAACAATTTTAATATAGACGTTCATCAAGATTACCCAATGCAAATAGTAAAAGATTTTATAACAAACAGTAAATATAGAACTTTAATAGTCGCAGATTCGTTAGGAAGACAGGAAATTATATTATCTTTATTTGCAAGCATTGAACTTGCCCCACAAATTACTAGCAACTGGCAATCCTTCTTAGAAAGTCAAGGTGACATCTGTATAACAACTGGAAAAATTTCTCATGGATGTACTCTTAACGAAGAAAATATAAATATTATTACTGAATATGAGTTGTTTGGGTATGAATCGCACTTACCTTCAAGAAGATCTACACAAACAATTGATAGCAAATACATCTTAAAAAATTTAGTAGAATTAGATATTGGAGAATATGTTGTTCACATCGATTATGGTATCTCAATTTATCGTGGTCTAAAAACAATTGCAACAAATAATATTAATGCAGAATTTATTAATCTAGAATTTGCTGATAATGCTATGATTTATGTCCCGATCACAGCTTTACATTTAATATCTAGATATGGAGGAGCCAACTCTGAAAATATAGCACTAAGTAAATTAGGAACTAAGTCATGGTCTAAAGAAAAAGAAAAAGCATTAAGACAAATCCATGATACAGCAGCAGAATTATTGAATATTTATGCTTTAAGACAAAAAAGCAAGGGGCTTCATTTCACAATAAACCATCAAGACTACATGAAATTTTGTGCTAAATTTGGTTATGAAGAAACTATAGATCAAACAAAAGCATGTCAAGATGTTCTAGATGATATGTTAAGTAACAAATTAATGGACAGATTAATTTGTGGAGATGTTGGTTTTGGAAAAACAGAAGTGGCAATGCGAGCAGCATATATTGCAATCAAAAACAACAAGCAAGTAGCGGTTTTAGTTCCGACAACCCTACTATCAGAACAACATTATAAAAATTTCATCGATAGATTTGCAGGATTTGATGTGGCCATTGAATCTATTTCTAGATTTAAAAACGCTAAAGAAAAACAACAAATCTTACAAAATCTTAAGACGGGTAAAATAAACATTATTATTGGAACACATAGCTTAATTCAACAAAATATAGATTTTTTTGCATTAGGACTTTTAATTATAGATGAAGAACATAGATTTGGAGTAAAGCAAAAAGAGTTCATAAAAAGTAGAAAAAGTAATATAGATATAATTTCACTAACAGCGACCCCTATACCAAGAACTCTAAATATGTCGCTTAATGGTATTAGAGATATTTCTATTATAGCTACTCCACCAAAATCAAGACTAGCAATCAAAACATTTACTATGCAAAAATCTGAATCTATCATTAGAGAAGCAATCCTTAGAGAATTATACAGAGGTGGCCAAGTATTTTATTTGCATAATAATATACAAACAATGCAAAGTACTTATAACTTTATTAATAAACTAGTGCCAGAAGCTAAAATCAAAATCGCTCATGGAAAGATGCCCGAAAAAGAGCTAGAGCAGATAATGTCAGATTTTTATCATACAAATTTCAATGTTTTACTCTGCACAACAATAATAGAAACCGGTATAGATGTACCAACAGCAAATACCATTATAGTTGATAGATCTGATAAATATGGATTAGCTCAATTACATCAATTACGCGGAAGAGTTGGTAGATCACACCATCAAGCATATGCATATTTTATGCTACCTGATGAAAAATTAATTACCAAGGACGCAAAAAAAAGGATAGAAGCTATTACATCATTAAACGATTTAGGAACAGGTTTTAATCTTGCTTCCCACGATCTTGATATTAGAGGTTCAGGTGAAATATTAGGACAAGAACAAAGTGGCAGTATTCAAAAAATAGGTCTTTCTCTTTATTCTGAGTTGTTAGAACAAACAGTTAAATCATTTAAAAGAGGAGAGAAAAACATTGATATTCGAGAAATGTTTGAAAAATGCGAGATTAATCTCAATACAACCGCCATTATACCTGAAACATATATATACGACGTAAAAGAGCGCTTAGTAATATATAAAAGAATAGCTAATTGTCAAAATTATCGAGAATTAGATGACATACAAGTAGAGTTAATAAATAGATTTGGGTTGTTGCCAGATGAATTAAAAAATCTTTTTGAAATAAGCAAAATGAAATTAAATATAAATAGTTTAGGTATAAAAAAAATTGATATATCACAAAATGGAGGACATTTAATATTCTCTGATAATCCAAACATTAACGAAGATAAAATTATTCAGTTAATTACTAAACACCCTAAAAATTATAAATTGGATACCCCTAATAAACTTTTGATAAAAAAAGACTTACCAAATTTGTCCGATAAAATAACGATAATTCAGCAACTAATACAAAAATAATTTAGCTGATACTGAATCCTATATCTATGTCAGCACTACAATATCTTTTAATTAAACCTATTAGACTTAACCAATAGACAAATTAC
This sequence comes from Legionellales bacterium, assembly GCA_013215905.1. Next base: position 7,664 of record JABSQI010000034.1, read on the forward strand.
TGCTAAGTGAAATATAGCTATTGAATGTATTTTGATTATTTTTAATAATGACATATCCAATAGAAAATTTCATATACTTTTTTCTAATTGGTATATAGGAAATACTAGTTTCAAATTTAAAAAATTCTTCATTTGAACTAATATCAAAACTAGCTCTTGTGCCAGGAAGAGTAGAGAGGTTATAATCTATAGAAGTTATATCTCTATTTATAGTAAAAAATTTAGCAAGATTGATGTTAAGCAAATAGTTTGTTATTCCATATTGGAGTTGATATGATATTTTACTTCCGATTCCACATTGTGCAACACGATTTTTTTGTCGATGAATATCTAGATTAAGAGCTGTAATTTTACCACTAGATTCACTCTCAGTATATGGAGAGATTTTCATTTCATAGTTCTGAATTTCTATATAAGGAGAAATTTTAAATTTTTGTATAGCAAAATTCATACCAGTTTGTATGGTTGTACTTACATACGTGCCAGTTGTTTTTCCTTGCATTAATATACTAGTTTGGTTTAGCTTGAAATTTCTTTCAATATTTCGAAAATTTTCTCTTCCAATCTGGAGTATGGTTGTTAAAAATACAGATTTATTTTGGAAACTAACAAAACTACTGAAAGTTTGGCCAATATTGCTAAAACTGCTATTCTCTTCTATTTTTCTTACTGACTGTTGATGCTGTGAAAACCCAATTCCAAATAATAAATTAGAATTTATAGTATATTTTACCCCTAAAGATATGTTTGAAGGAGTACTCTTATTTGTATTATTGTAAATTCTAGATGCTTTTTGATATCCTATCTGCCCAAAAACAAAGGCCTCAATTTTCAAGTTACTCTCAAAATTATTAACAGATTGTTGTAATATTCCTTGATTAATATTTCTAATAATATTAGATGTAGTAGTATACATAGAATTTACTGTCTTCAATGGTGATAAATAATTCTGCGATAAAGCTTGCCCTAGTATAATATGGACGTTATAACTTGGGTGAAAATTATCACTGTGAGTAAGATCGTTTTGGCTAGTAAAACCAAATAAGGTATAATTATCGTAAATATTATTGAAAAGCTCCTCAGCATCTATTAATAATATTGGATAATTAGCTTCCAGAACTTCCTTTAATAATTCATTATTATGTTTTTTACTTAATGCTTGAACTTCACTAGCACTAAGACCTGCTCCCGCTAAAGCTGCTAAAGCAGTAGAAGATTTACTAAAGTCAGGTAAATTAAATAAAACTATATTTTCAGCCCCAGCTGAATGCAGTAAATTAATGGAGTTAATACTTCTACTTACTACTAATTTGGGGTTTGTAATATTGTTAGCTCTATTTGCTACATCAGCGATATAGTCATTTCCACCTGCCCAATAGAAGTAAAGAGCATTACTATCGAGACGCCTGGCAGATCTAAAAACTAGATTTTCTAATTCTTGATTTACCGCATCTATGTTATTTTTATTATTAGTAGGAGTTATTCCTAGTCGCAATTTGTTTGATATCTTGATATATTGATCGTCTGACAATAGTTTGTTATCTAAAAAAATTGTCATTATTTGGAATGGAACATTAGAAGTAGTATATCCTGATATTGCATAATTTGTTGGATTAACTGGGGCTATAGAAGGTGTTGAAACACCATCTGTAGCAGCATAATTTATTCCTCTTATATTTGAGTTTTTCCCGATATCTCTGGCAAATGAAACAGTCCAAGGAACAGGTAGAGAGAAATTATTAATATTCCCCTGATCAGAAAGACTATCACCAAAAAAATAATTTTCTGAAAAATTTTGGTAAGGAATTCCATACGTACTAATAGATATAGTAAAGACAGCAAATATTGTAATAGCCCTAAAAAATATAAATAAAGAACGCATAAATTATTTACAACATATTCAATATATTTATTGTGCCATATATTAAATCCAAACTCTAGAGTAAAAATTAGTTCTATTGCTAATGTGGTGTATTAAGAAATTTCAAATATCTGCATGTCTTGGATCAATAATATCTCTAACCTGATCAGCAAATAGATTTGCCGAAAGCACCAAAACCAGCATAAAACTAAAAGCAGAAAATATCGGCCACCATACTGCAGGTTCTCTTGCTAGTTCAAGTCGTGCGCTATTTATCATATTTCCCCAGCTCATTGTAGTAGGAGAAACCCCTATCCCACCATAAGACAAGATGGCTTCAGCAAGAATTAACCCACTAAAATCTAATACTAATGTTATTAATATTATATGCTGCAAATTCGGTAAGATATGCCTAAATATTATATTTGGTTTAGATACACCTAAACAAATAGCTGAATCAATAAATTCTAATTCTCTTATTTTTAAAGTCTCCGCACGAATTATCCTACAAAGAGATGTCCAGGCAGTACCACCTAAAATAAAGCATAATGAAAGAAGTCGTAGATCTGATCTTTCTATTAAATATACAAAAGAACTACTATTATTACTTATGAATACTTGTAATGACAATATTGCAGCTGCAATTAATAATACTCCAGGAATCGAACTAATAGTAGTATAAATATATTGAATTAAATCATCAACTTTACCTCCAAAAAAACCTGCTGAAATACCCATAACAACAGCAATTGGCAACATAATTATTAATGTGAAAACTCCAATTAGGATGCTCGTTCTAATACTTTTAAGGCATTGATAAAAAATATCATGACCAATTTTATCAGTTCCGCAAATATGAAATACAAGAGATAATTCATACAGAGTAATACATATTGTCGCAAAAAATAAAAATAGTCCAAATACAAAACGTACAAATCTATATTCATACCCAAGCAAGATGATCTTGTAATTTGCCAAATATTTAATCTTGGCAAATACCATGTATCCGAAGAAAGATAGCGCTATAATAAAAAATGATAGCATCAATGATTTCAAAAAAATATATATAGTAGTTTTTGTTATATCTGTACCTCTATCGTCTTTATATTTAGCAAATGGTTTAGTGTAGCTTTTTTCAAGATTCGTACCAATAGGATATAGACTGATATCTAGCAAGCTAACAATATTGTTATTATATTTCTTAATAGACGCACCATAAGTCTTAAAATGAATAGAGTCTAAAATACATATACTTAAATACATTAATAGTATACACCCAGATGATATAGCTATTTTATTGACTTTTATTTTTTTTGAAAATATTTTAAACATTATATTATTTTTAAATAGATAAACACATAAAAAACAAACAA
>JABSQI010000340.1 GCA_013215905.1 Legionellales bacterium
TGGCTAATAAATATAATAGAACACAGTGGAGTTCTACTTTTGGTTTTGTGCTTGCAGCTGCTGGTTCAGCTGTAGGATTAGGAAATATGTGGAAATTTCCTTACATGGTTGGAATGAATGGAGGAGGAGCATTTGTCTTAGTTTATATTTTCTGCATAATTTTGATAGGGATCCCAATTTTACTAGCTGAACTATATATCGGACAGAATGGCAGGAGAAATACTGTTGCATCATATGAAGCAGTACATAAAAAACAGACAAAATGGAGAATTGCAGGAACACTAGGTTTATTAAGTGCATTTATAATTACTACTTTTTATAGTGTTATTGGAGGATGGATATTAGGTTTTGAGCTATATTCAATTCTAGGTAAATTTGGTAATAAAAGTGATGCACAGATAAGTAGTACTTTAAATATTCTATTCCAATCTCCAGGACAACAGATACTATTACATGGAATTTTTATGTTAACTACAATGGGAATTGTTATGAGTGGTATACAAAAAGGTATAGAAAAATTCAGTAAGATATTGTTACCTAGTCTATTTATTCTATTATTGGGATTAATAGTATACTCTTATTTCCTACCAGGATTTATACCTGCGATTAAATTTCTATTATTACCAGATTTCTCACAGTTAAGTTGGAATTCAATTCTTAAAGCGATGGGACATGCATTTTTTACCTTAAGTATTGGTGTAGGTGTGATGGTTACTTATGGAAGCTATCTAGCAAAAAATGAAGATACACCTAAACTGGCTTTAAAAATAGTTATAATAGATACAATTATAGCTTTGATTGCTGGGATAATAATTTTCTCAGCTGTTTTTAGTTATGATGTAGAAGCTAATTCTGGGCCAACATTAGTATTTCAAACTTTACCTGTTTTATTTAATAAAATGTCTGGTGGATATTATATTTCAGTTACTTTCTTTCTTTTGTTTCTATTTACTGCTTTAACATCTGCAATATCAATATTAGAAGTAGTCGTAACATACTGTATGGAGATGTTTAATAGAAGCAGATTTACTACAACTATAATAACAGGATTATGCTCTTTTCTAATTGGGATTCTTAGTGCTTTATCTACTAATAAATTAAGTAATTTAAAATTTTTAGGCATGACATTTTTTGATTTTTTTGACAAAATCACTTCTAGTTTATTTTTACCTCTATCTGGACTTGTCACAGCCATATTTTTTGGTTGGATTTTAGGTGCTAATTTTCTTTCTAAGATTGTGAAAAATAATTATCTTAAAGCATATTTGCTAACATGCCTTAAATTTATCGCACCTCCTGCAATTTTTATAATTCTAATCAAAGGACTAATCTAAACAAAGTGTAATCAATAGCTGATATATACTATTTCTTGCATACACTATTAATAGCAAACAACATATGAATTTATATGTTGTTTGCTATTATCAAAATTTTTTATTTTTAATATACACAATATCTTTTTCTTTAATCATATTTTTTATTTTTTCTATTTCTAAAAATACTGTATCACTACAAAATCTACAATTACATTCACAATCAGTGTTAATTAGATGCTTTCTTAAAAGATCCTGTGGGTCATTACTCGTACAATTACCAATACTAAATGATATCTCTTCAGAGCCTATTTTGTTTATTTTAATAGCTCTATAATTTTTAATATAATAATTGAAAATAAAACTAAAACGAATATCTTGAAGAAACATTTTTTGCCATTTAATTATTTCCATATTTTCACTTCTGCTGTCAGATAAGATTATTTTATTATCCTTAATTATATAAATATCCCCTATTCTAGGTTCTGAATATACCACTTTAGATTCTTGTTCATTATGATAGTATTGATAAATATACACAGATATGATTAATATAAAAGATACGATCCCAAAAAGTAGATCTCTTTTGTAAGTAAAAATTGGCTTACTACCAAACCTATTACTTTCTTTATTACCTGGAATAAAAAATATAATTAGATACCAAATGTAACCAATGATAGGGATAATTGATAATAATAACCACCACCCTCGAAAATTGAAATCATGCAGTCTTCTAATGTTTAGCAATATATAGTTAATTATGATTATTAGCTGAAAAACTGATAGTAAAATAAGTATACTGGTTTCTAATAAGACATCTGTTGTACTAACTATATCCGTTAAATAATATTGTAAAGAATCGCAGATTGATTTTAATAATATCCAGAATAAATACAAACTTATATGTTTTGTTCGATTGACCCTATCTTTATATTTAAAGATATCTATATACTTAATCGGCATGATTTTTATAAACTGGTTTATTTCCAAATTCTGTTAAGTATACCTATTAGATTTTTATAAATAAATAAACTTACATATTCTAATCAACAAA
>JABSQI010000341.1 GCA_013215905.1 Legionellales bacterium
ATTTATAGCAAATAATAAAATCTCCCTATTCTACTTGCTAAGTTAGAGATCTGTAAAAATTAAATGCTATATTTTTTGTATTTTCAGAAATATCAAAATACTGTAATTTTTCTTCAGGTAACCAAAAAAAATCAATATGTTCTTCTGGATTGCACTGAACGCTCCCATCAAACACCGACACAGAAAAATTAAACTGTCTTGTTTTATTATCTTCACCAGATATATAATCAAAATGTCCAAAATAATCATTAATAGACAAGACATCTAAACCTGTTTCTTCTTTCACTTCGCGTATTAAAGCATCAATTATATGCTCATCTTTTTCAACACCTCCCCCAGGTAAATCTAAAAACCCCCCTAAAAAATCATCGTATCTTCTCTTTAAAAACAAAATATTTCTCATTTTATTTATAATTGCTCCCACAGAAATTTTTCCTATATTATCTGAGCTAATATTTTCTAACAGTTCATCTATGAGAGCATTTTTAATTTTATTATTAACTGACATAATTTATAATACATTTAACTATACATTGAGAAACAGTATAATATATAATTGTCTATATAACTTATTGTTCTCTATAATATCACTTGTATTATATAGAAAATATAATATCAAACCACATTTAATTAACAATATTACAACTGATACTCACCCATGTCTAAAGTCAGGGGCTTTACGACACCTTTTGGTAAATAATAGTTTAAGCAATGGAGAATAATTCTTATATGTAGTGAAAATATAAAAAATATTATTCAATTTTTATTTGATTATATTATGTCATATATACAGAACAAACTCTAAGCAAGATAATTAAAATATATATATCCAATTAAACAGTATAATAATAAATATCTAATTGGTTGAGTGAAACTAAAAAATTGAAGTGCTGTTCCAAATGAAGATTTTATCCTTACACCAAATATATTAACACTATAGAGTTCATCTAAAATCAAATGTAATATAAATCCACCTCCTAGAAAAGAGCTTAATAAAAATGCAGTAGAAAAATCATAATCATTTTTTAACAAATATACCAGTAATACTATAGATATCAGTATAGCCATTGGAATAGAGTGAATTATTCCCCGATGACAAGTGATAAAAGAAAGTAGTTTTGGAAATAAATACTTAACTAAGAAATACAAACATACGCATAGTACTGCTTGTATAAATATATCTATTGAATAATTATGTAAATTTATTATAGCTAATAATCCCCCAACAGATAAAAAAGAAAGTGAGTAATTTATAATTTTAGTTGGGATAGATTTCTCTGCATCTATGTCTGGTAATATTGAACCAACAATTGATAATGTTACTGCAGCCAACAGATAAGATACTCTAGTAAATAAACCATGCTTCCAGCACACAACCCCCATAGTAATACTACCTATAGTACCGATAGTAATATGTGTCTTAAAATTTGCCATAATTATCACCCATAATTATAAATATTGATATTCTTTGAGAATACAAATTTGTTAGATCTTAATCATGTTAATTTACTTAAATTAATAAACAAAAAATAATCAGGGATCTTAAACATTTTATCCCCTAAATTCATATTTTGGATCTCTTTAATTCCATCTTGGATTTGAGCATCATCAAAATTATGTAAAGTCGACCAAATTTTTCTCTCAACCATATCAATAAATAATTCCTTACTTATTTCATGAATAAAAATCTCTGTATTTATAGAAACAGTTAATCTACTATTTAAAAGTATCAGTTTTAACTTACTAATAAAATTTTCTGCTTCTAAGTTCAGAAGTTCCAATGCACTTTTAAAAAAAGGAAATCCTTTCATTGTAGGTCTAGTAATAATTAGCGCACGCCTTCCGCCATTAATTAGGAATTCAAGTTGTTCGAAAAACCCATCAAGATCATCTACATGGTGTATTGCCTCTTTAAGTAAAAAAACATTATTATTAGCAGAACATTTATTTTGGATAAATTCGATTGCATCCATGTTCAAAGGTATAATTCTATCGTTATATTTTTTAGTATATTTTAGCATCTCTATAGATGGGTCAACACATACAATTCTACTCTTAAATTTAATTTTCTGATCAATCATGTTAGAAATTTTACCGGTGCCACCACCGATATCACATAATTTGTCATTTTGAGAAAGCTTTAAATAGTCTATAATCTTATCTCTAAACCATTCGAGGAGTTCAATACTAGAATAAATTCCGGTGTTATCATATACACTACCTATTCTTGAGTAATGAGAATCTATCTCCATATAAAAACACCTTTAAGAAATTATTGCATAGTGTATATTTAATTCAACCCATAGTCCGCTACTAAGGACTTATAGAAAAAACCTATATTGAAACAAAACTCATGT
>JABSQI010000342.1 GCA_013215905.1 Legionellales bacterium
ATTACAAATCTAGATAAATTGCCTTAAAATGTAACTAACCTCAAATAAAAACTACAAATACAGGATTATTCTCACATATTAATATCAAACACTGCAAATACTAAACTTAATAAATAATATAGTATAAATTGAAATTCTATTGCTAATGTTATGAGGATAATTTTTAACAAAGGATTGTTAAAGTTTTTTCTAAATAATAATAATAAAATAGATATTTTTAAAATGGTACTAATATTAGTACCAATGTATGTCTGTGCAGACAGTGAAAATCGTAAATACAGTCCAAGAATACAAACAGAAGGAAAAATAGGTAACCGAAGAAGTATAGTTCGCCCGGCAGCCCTGATCCCGTTATACCAACAATCAAACTCCTTAATTCATCTATCGTTGATAGGTATGTCAGATACAAAAAGTGCGTTGGAAGGAAACATTGGTTTGGGAGCAAGACATATAGTTAAAGATAATATCTTTGGAGTATATGGTTTCTATGATATACGCCGTTCATCACAATCAAATATGATCCATCAGTTGACGTTAGGAGGCGAATGGTTCAAAAAATACTTTGAATTTAGATTTAATATATATTTGCCACAGAAGAAGACATTTCAAATATCAGAAGTAAAGAATCAATCGTACTATAGGAAATCAGGCTCAACGATAGATATAGAGCTACGTTCAAGTACAAAAGTTGAGCAAGCCCTTCCAGGATTTGATATAGATATAGGCGCCCAATTACCGTCGTTGCCAGAGCTGACGGTAAGAGGTGCGTACTATAGGTTCACAAGCTCAGATAACCACATAGAAAGTCGCAATGGTTTCAGAGGGGTTTTGGGTTATCAATTATTTGAATTTCTGAGTTTAGATTTTGAGATGAGTTATGACAATCAAAGGAAGTTGGTATATTTTGGAGGATTAACGCTTGGTTATAATTTCGATGGATTAAGTAGAAACCAGAGTCGCTTAACACGTTTAGAAAGGAAGATGAATATTTTACCGATACGAGATATAGATGCTGTTTTAGGAGGAGGACATGATGAGCATGATTTAGACTCGATATCGATATCAGGTATAGATGAGCAGACAACGATATTAATAGCAGATTCAGGGCAGAATGAATTGGTGATGTTAGATGTAGTAGATGGTTCATTGGTAGTAAGGAAATCTAGTTATAATTCGGAGAATTTAGAAATAACGCAGCTTATCCAGAGCTATCATGATAAAGATATAATAACAGATAATCGAGTATTGACGTTTATGGTTGATGGAGATGATATCTTAGATGTCAATGAATTTCATATAAATGTTAGTGGATTGGTAATCAATCATAGTAAGGAGCATAGTATAGGAAAAATACATAAAGATGCGATGGTTAATCTAATAAATCTGATATCTGTATCGGCGGAGAATCTTCGAAGAAGTGATTTTTATAGCAAGAAGTATAAGAATCTCCTAAAACAATACCAAGAGACAGAGTCTGAGTTAAATAGACTAAAGAGAGAGTTAGAGCAATCAAAACAACAGGCTAGTCAAAAGCAACAAGACTTAAATAGTCGCATGCAGCAACTAAGGGAGCAGAGTGAGTTAGAGAAACAGAGATTATTAAATTCATCAAATCAAAAGGAGCGTCGCTTGCAAGAACAGTTGGATAATTTAAATCAACATGCAAATCAAAGACAATCAGAGTTAACAGATGAGCTAAACAGATTAGAGCAAGAATCATTACATAGAATACGGGAGTTAGAGCAGAGGATAAATGATGAACAGAGATTAGCGAATGAACAATTAGTTGAGATGACTGAGAAATTCAATAATGCAAAGGATAAAACAATAGAAGTAAGACAGAGACTTGAAGAGGAATTAAGGAATGCAACACAAAATGCTACTTTGAAAAATAACCTATTACAAAAAGAGCTTGTTCAACAGAAGGAATTAGCTAGGATTCAACAAGAGCAATTAGAGAATGAATTACAGAAGTTAGAGATTTCGAAGAATGAAGCACAAAGGAGGCTCGAAGAAGAGTTAAGAAATACAAAGCAGTCTTCATTAAAACAACAACAGATATTGCAAAAACAACAACTACTGCTCCAAGAAAAACTAAAACAACAGACACAGTTGGCAGAGCAACAGAGGATTCATTATGAGAGTGAGTTGAAGAAATTAGAGATGGAGGCCTCCCTTGCTGAACAAAACATCAAGAAACAATTAAGTAATACCCAGCAGTCCTCACTAGAAAAACAACGGATATTACAGGAACAACAAGTGCAATTACAGAAGAAGCTAGTATTACAGAGTAAATTAAATGAGACACAGAGACTACATTATGAGAGTGAATTGAAGAAGTTAGAGTTAGAGGCAC
>JABSQI010000343.1 GCA_013215905.1 Legionellales bacterium
ATAAGCCACGCCCTTATAGTAAAAGCCCCCCTACTTTGGTCCCAAGCAAATGAAAATAATACCCGATTTTATACACGAGACTTTAAGGTACTGGGATTACACTTAATTGTGCATCTCTTTATTTACCGTTCATTAATAATATTTTAATGCTTCTCGTCTAAAACAACAAATGTATACTTTTCGTCCTTGTTTACGTTATCAATCATACATTTATTTTTAATAAATGTTTTATAAGGGGGTGGACTACGAATGAAATTCGAATTAACAATAAAATCATTATAGAAAATACATTTCAAGTTTGAAAACTGAGAGAAAATTACACTTTAAATCTAGATAACAATTCGAAATTTCATATTTTTGGGTGTGAAAAATTTCTAAATTAAGAGGGTGTGCGGATATGTTACGGAGAAGGTACCTCAGGCTCTGGTCGGTCTTTTAAAATATGTTACCGATTTTTAGAAAATCATGTCAGGAGAAATCGTCAAAAATGTAAAATATGTTACCAAGTCACTAAGTTTGATTGTATGCTGAAAATGTTTGTGACTTTAGAGATGAAAACAAATAAATCACCTCAAAATATCGAAATTCTTAAAATTTTACCGGCCTGACGGCCGGACTGAGAAAATAACAAATTAGGAATATCCATAACAAAAATATTTTTCGCTTTATTCCGTAGTCAAATGTTTTAAAAAAATTATCGTCAAATTCAAAAAATATGTTAGTAACTTACAGGGTCGAGTCGCCGAACGTTACTTGAAATATTTTAAGGATTTTTCACGATTTTCGAGGCAAATTTGTACATGTCACTCGTAACATATTAGATCCCCTCCCTTAATAAATATATTATGTATATTAATAGGTTGAATTTGTGTTGATAAAAACAAAGAAATAGCACAAATTTGTAATATTCAAGTTTTTGTGACTTGTAAGGTGGTGTTTGATTTTGTTGCCGAAATATATTACGTATAGTATGGTACCTCAGTTCGGTCTGTTAAAATATGTTACCGATTTTAAGAAAATCGTGTCAGAAGAGTTCCTCAAAAATCTAAAATATGTTACCAAGTCACTTAATTTAATCATATGTTAGCTTGTTTTCCTGTGTTTTTTAAGTGATAAAAACATATGATTAATCACTTCAAAATATATAATTTTTTCGAATTTACCCGGCCTGACAGCCAGACCGAAATAATCGAAATCTAAATTATGTTTCGCTATTAGTATATACAGTTGCGAAATGTTTAAAAAAATTGACAGTCAAAATCTTAAAACATATCACCGTCAAATACCGGAAATATGTTACAGGGTCGTCGTCGAGTGACTGTCCGTTTCTCGAATAATATTAAGAACTTTTCATGATTTTTCAAAGCAAATTTTTATTTGTTACGTGTAATATATTCGCACCACACCCTCTTAATTCAATTTTCTTTTAATAAGATTTTTTTGAGAACTTGACATTTTATTGAATTGATATATTATTATGATTGTATTTTTTGGGTGTGATTACATTTGTCATTCAGAAAGAATTAAATATTAAAATTATATATTTTTTTAATATTAAAAGTTATTACGCTATTAAATCATACCTATTTGTATCTAGACTACTCTACATCAAGTGATATACCTCACAAAAATTATAAGGGTAAGTGCAATTATATTACATTGTAACATGTTACATATACAAAATTTTCCTGAAAAATGATCAAAACTACGTTACACATCTCGAGAATTTTCCGTCGACCTACCTCTGTAAGTGTTACAAATTTTGGGGAATTGCATTTACATATTTGGCAGTTTTACTGCAAAACTTGAATATATTTTACAATGGTTTACATAGGGAAAAAATGGCTTCAAGATATCTAGAAGTCAAAAATTGATTGATCAGACCATCAGGCCGAGAATTTTTGGATTTTTTTTTAAATCTTTATGTAAATTTTTGCATTACTTTTCACCGTAAAAACATATCTATTTGTATGAGTTCATGAGATGACTAAACTTCCCGAGTTTAAAACGAATGTTACATATTTTATGATTTCGACAGTTTCTCCTGACAACATTTTTTAAAATATCGGTTACATATTTCAACTGACTGACACGAGGTTCC
>JABSQI010000344.1 GCA_013215905.1 Legionellales bacterium
GTAAAATAACCAGATACATCTATATTTATTAATATAAAAACATATGTCTGAACAAATACACAACATAAGTAAGTATTCGGCACTTATTGTCAAGCTTATTATATATATATAATCTGGAACATTTTAATATTTAAATTTCAATATATTACATTTTTATTCATGCTAAGGATATTATATGCCAAGTAACGAACCTAAATTTGAAAATACTAAACATGATCCATCTTATAAATATAATAAAATTCACTCAGAAAATGTCAAAGGTGACTTATTAAGAATCCAAAACTGTATATCTCTAGATAACTCTGTACCTACAAAATCTTATTTCTTGTGGGAATATTTATATATAAATTCTAGTAATCTAAATATATGCATATCCCAGATGGAAATTTCTAGAAAATTAAATATGCCAATTTCAACAGTTCAAACATATATTAGGAAATTAAAGCAAGCAGGCTATTTAAAAATTACCCAAAGAAAGAATGCTAATGGTCAAAGCATTCCCTCTCAAATTCAACTAGTATTCCCAGAAAAATGTATAAAAAATTAAAATTAATATTGATACTATTGTAAAATATATTAATAGAGTAATTGTAAAAGCGTAAATTATTTTTAGTGGCAAATATCCCATAACTATAACAGCTATTACAGCTGCGCCCATGCTAATAAATGACATCATACTTGAAGCACTTGCTTTATCTTCAATAGCATTTGAAGCTATAAATGATCCAGTTGAAAACAACAGCCCACTAAATAAGAACAAAAACATTGTTGTTACAAAAAACCAAACAGCGTGAGGATAAGTAGTCATAGAAATAAAAATTAATGATATAAGACACATACCAAAACACCCTATTCCTATCAAGAGAGTTTGTTGTATCCCCACTGTTTTTATTAAATATGAGCTTAAAAAACCACTACTAAACATACCTACCATATTTACTATATTCCATAATCCATAAACATCAGGAGTTAGATTAAGGACAGAATATGCAAAAACCGGAGCTGCGGCTGAGCAACAATATGAAACTGTAGAAAGACATCCAGACGAAAAAGAGAAAATAATTAATTTAAAATTTCTTAGTGCTTTATAATACCCTGATAATATAACAGTTGGCTTTAATAATTCTGTTGGATTTTTAACTTTTGGCAATAACCATGTTAAAACAAGCATCACAATGCCATGGATAGTAAGAAATACAAAACAATACTTCCAATGTAAATATTGAGTTATCAACCCACCAACAATTACAGCTATTCCAATGCCACTTGAAAATGAAACGCTTGCATATGACATTGTATATTTTGCTTGCTCTTTAGTTAGTAATTCATTAATAAGAATAAATGAACATGATAAACCAGAAGCAGATCCTAGACCTGTAATTAGTCGTCCTATTAGCAGTAATTCATAGCTTAATAACCAAAATGATATGATACATACTAAAATACCTAGAAGATTAATAATTAGGCCAATACGCAAAGCATTTAAACAACCCAGAAGATTAGAAAAATAGCCATATACTAGTTGACCAACTACATATCCTAGTAGAAAAATTGATATTATCCATTCTAATGATCCATGATTTAGTGTGTATGATATTTCAATCTGTGGTAGAGCTGGGGTAATAATAGTAGCTGAAATTGTAGCTACACAAAAATAACTTAATAGTAGGACTATCTTCAATTGACTCAACTTGATCCCTCATATTTTATATTGCATGTGTTTTCTCTTTTCTTGAAAATGTTCCCATTATATAGCCTTAAACTCACACCAAGAAATTTAGTCTTTCTAGCAAAACAGCAAAAAATATAATCTATTTTAAAATACCTCTCATTTTACTCCAAATTTTTTTAACAGTAAAAATAGTATATTTTCTAGATAATATACGTGGGATAAAAATTGCAATTTTATCCTTAATACCTCCTGGGACAATTAATAGTTTACATTGAATAAATCCTTGCAGACATTTTGTAGCAACTAAATCTGGAGATATTCCGTGAAAAGTATCGGCCATAGAAGGATAATTAACAGCTGCCACTTGAGAAAATTTCGTGTTAGTTGCTCCTGGGCATAAACAACTAATTGTAACTCCTGTTTCTGCTACTTCTCCATGTAAAGCTTCTGTAAAATATAATACAAAAGATTTTGAAGCTGAATAAACGGCAAAGCCAGCAATTGGCATAAATGCTGCAGTGGAAGCAACGTTAATTATTCCCCCTGAACCTAATTTAATCATTCTAGGTAATAGCGCATAGGACAAATCGACTAAAGCTTGAATATTTAATTGCAACATATGTTGATAATCTATTTGTTCGAATTCTAGAAAATTTCCCCACCTTCCAT
>JABSQI010000345.1 GCA_013215905.1 Legionellales bacterium
TATTGACCTTTAAATTCAGCGCCCGCTGTGGTTATTGTTGCACCACCCGTGCTACTTGCAGCAGATATATATTCACCCGGTTGAGGGATGTTTATAGTATCGCTTAATAAAACTGGAATTGCTTTGTTAAATAGTGTCATTTTATTTCTGTGCTTTTAATGTTATTGGACCCGGTGAATAAGGAACAGCATCGGTTTTTAATTTCATACCATATATACCAGAACTAGAACCTTCGCCATGTAGTCTACCTACTTGACTTAATGGTCCGTCCCATATATGAGTTTCTCCAACTATTCCACCTCTTTTACCACCCATATCTTTAGTGTGGCCTGGGTCTACTTTATAATGTTTATGATTCATATCTTAAAAATTTATTAATGGTTTTCTTCTATATTTTTGAGGTCCAAACATTCTTGCAGCTGCAAATTCTGTTTGTGGATTAAAGTTTCCAGCAGTTGCAATTGGTGCATCACCTACTGCCATACCAGCTGTAAGAACATTTTGTTCATTATCAGCATATGGATTACCTCCTGCTTCTAAAGCATTTTGTTCTGCAGCTCCCGCTCCTTGTATTTGATTGGCTATACCTGCTATTCCACCTAATGGAGTTACTCCTTGAGAAGCTAATTGCTGTTGAGCAATACTTTGAGCTGCATTAGCAGCATTGTTTTGTGCAACTTGATTTGCTACAAATTGCGCTGCGGTTTGTCCACCGAATAAACCACTACCAATAGTACGTATAGCTGAGTTGGCTACTCCAGATCCAGTCATACCTAATGAGGCGGCTTGTGCTGCTATATTTGACATATTATCTATTTTTATCTTTGTTTACATTGTATATAGATGTTTGCAGTACTTTATCTATATAATTTTTACCTTTCATAATAGAGTTTCTACGTTCACTTGTAGGTATATCATCTTCACCTAACATTATACGGTAAATTCTTTGTATTAATTGTTTACCTTTAAAAGAAACTTTATATATATTATATTTTTGAGTTGTTCTATTTCTATGTCTCCATACTACAACCCAATTATTTTGTATTAGTTTATTCCACCTTCTATTATCCCAACTATATGAATATGTACCTATTTTAAAATCATTAATAGTAAACATATCTATACAGTCTAAATAAATAAGTAATTCTAAATCAGCATCAGTTAAGCCGTTGTTTTTACAAGCCCACTTACGGATAATGCGATAGTGTTTAAGCAGATTAAGATCTTTTAAATCTCCTGCCGATAGCCTTCTCATAAAACAACGACGACGTCTTGCGCCTTAATAACTTGATAAGTATTACTATCTATTTCAATAGAATGTCCAGCATGTCTATCATAAAATATAGTATTGCCTTTATCTAAACCTTTTATAGTATCTCCTACAGAGATTATTTGTGCTTCAATATATCTAATATCTGCTCTATCGTTTTTATTTAATAATAAACCTCCTTCAGATTTAGTTATATTTTCTTCAACTTTTTGTATAATTAAATTATTTCCTACTGCTTTCATCTACACGTATATTATTAATTACACAATCAGTTGATAATATTGTAGTTGCTACAGAAGCCGCGTTTGTTAGTGCACTTTTAGTAACTAACAATGGATCAATAATACCTGCTTTTACCATTTGTACCATATTTCCTGTAACTACATCAATACCATGACCTTCTAAGACTATTGGTATATCATTTTTTATTCCAGCATTATCGAGTATTGTATTAAAAGGATATGATATTGCTTTTAATAAAATCTCTTCACCAATATTATTATGTTTAATATGTTGTGAAGCATTTAACAAAGCTATTCCCCCGCCTGGAACAATACCTTCTTTTATAGCGGCTTTAGTAGCACATATAGCATCTTCAACTCTATCTTGTTTTTCTTTTAACTCTATATCTGAGTTTGCACCTACTTTTACAATTGCAACTTTAGCAGATAAACGAGCTAATCTATGCTCATACATAACTACTTCATGAGCTTTTAATTTTTTAGATAATTTAGTTTTAATATCAGAAATTATATTTTCAACTTCTTCACTAACACTTTCAACTTGTATTATTGTTTGATCATTGCCAGTAGTTGTTTTTAAGCATGTGCCTAAATAATCAACTTCAATTGTATTTAAATCATCACCTAAATCTTCGTTTATTATTTGTGAATTTGTAAGTAATGCAATATCTTCTAGTATTTCTTTACGTTTTAAACCAAAAGCTGGTGGATCAACAATATTAACTTTTATATTACCTTTCATTTTATTCATTACTAATGCTGATAAAACCGGTGGTTCTACATCGCCAATAATAAATAAAGCTTTATTGTTTTTAATAA
>JABSQI010000346.1 GCA_013215905.1 Legionellales bacterium
AAAGCTAAATTGACATATGATGAAAATACTCAAACATACAATCAAGAAGTAGAATTAGTTGGTAAAGATCTCATGATCAATACTAGCAATAATATTTCTGCTTTAATATACGATTATTTACTTAATGAGACTGACGCAGTTGAGATAAAAAAGAAAATTCTATTCCTTTGTGAAACAGCACAAAATTTAGCGGAAAATGGTAATTTTTTTGCTCTAGAACCTATATTAAAAGCTCTTAAACAATATTTATCAATAATAAAACTCCAAGAAATAGACGGAACCGTCCAAAATCTATCTAATTTTGGAATTCTATCTGAAGAAATAAACAAGGCTGTCTTTTCATTTAGAAATAATACTCAATTAAGAGTTGGGTTATCAGGTGGGAATCATGCCCAAGATAATGTCAAATTCCCTGCTATGATGAAAACAATTGAACAACTAGAGTTAAATCTACTAGAAGTTACAACTCATTCAGGTGGAGTAGAAAAAACGGAGCGGCTTATCAAACTAAAAAAATACCAAGACAAAATTGCAAAAGAAATTGATATGTGTACGGGCATAAGAGCAACAAATAATCCACCAGAACAAAGCACACCATTATATTTAGAATTAGCTTCTGAAGACTTTCGTGGGATAAAATCATCCACTAATACTATGCAGCAAATCAAACGTATGTATACAATACGTGAATCTAAGTCTATTCAAGTGCAAAAATCTTATATTCCACAAAAATGGAAAAAAAGTGGCACACATACCAAAATGAAAAAATTTTTAGGATCTATAGAAAAATCCTATCAAGATAAAACAAATAGAACAATCCCTAATCTACCACCACTCCCAAATAAAATTCCTAGATATATGTCATATATAGTAGATAAAATGGAGAATATTGATGAAAATGAGCAGGAAGTCAATCTAGATCGGGAAGTATTTTTAAAATATATTACTTATACATTAAGTAGAATCCGTGCAAAAAAAGATGGTCGTGGTTACACACTTAAAGAAGATCCAACTTCAGATTATTTTGAAATTTATCTAAATCAAATCATGCTTGATTATGAAGATCATCACATAAGACGTCCTCCAGAAGATTATTTAGAAATATTTGAAAATTATGCTGAAATGAATCTGATTTATCACGGTAAAATTCCAAATGGTATTAATCCTCTTGACTGGAGACATTCATTAAAAGAATTTGGTAAATTTGCTGAATCTCTTAGTGTTAATATACAACCAATATCTATTGACGAGAATAACAAAAACTATATTAGCAATATAATTTTGTCAATAAAAAAAGATTCTGATCTAAACAACTCCCCTAAACATGCATCAACACAAAAGTATTTTAAATTCCTAATTGAAGAAACAGATTTAAATTTAACTATTAATAGTAGTCCTGAAGATTTTATTAATGCTATTAATAATAAATTATCAGAAATAAATATATCTGAAAATGAAGATGAATATTATTTCTATAAATATGCTCTGGATTCTTTTAATGCATCATCTCAAGACCTAAATTTTAAACAAAACCCAATCCTACAAGATTTACACGAACACACTAGATACAACTTAATAAAAAATCTTGTTAGTCTATCAGCGACAAGATTAAATTTGCTTAGGCAGGATCCCACTATCGGACAATGTTTTACCAATAGTGAGAAAAGAAATCAATTCTTTCAAAACATCAGAAAAATACAAATAGAAACATCAAAAAGTGAACATGATAATATAGATAATTTGTTAACAAATACAACAGGTAATGACGATTTAGACAATGCTGCAAAAAATATTATTAAGATCTTAGACGATGAAGATTTTACTCATAATAATTTTGTCTCGAGGTTAACAGCTTTTGCATCAGAGGTTACTGCCATAAACAACCTTAAATCTCTATCATTAGAATATATTCAACATATTTTAAAAAATATATGTGTAGAAAACGCCACTAATGTCAATATATTTAAAGCGGGCTCTACTGAAGACTATTTTAGGCATTATTTAGTTAATATCGCCAGAAATCACTCTTTAAAATTTACTGATGACCCCAATTTATTCCTTAATGCTATCAATACACATGCTGAAAATAAAGATGTTTATGATAAAACAGGTGATGAACATGATTATAATCTGGATGATTGGGATATCGCTTTTGCTAAATTCAATCAAACTATCTCACAGCATAAATCAAACCCTCAAAAATCTCCTAGCAAAATCCAACTGGAACAACAAACTAAATATGCAAAACTTATTTTAGACTCTATAAAAAATCAAACGATATTAGATTCTCTACCTATTCATAAGAAAACAAAAAAAATATTTGAAAAA
>JABSQI010000347.1 GCA_013215905.1 Legionellales bacterium
TATTCCATAAAACTAATGTTGCCTCTACTATCTGGGGAGTTTCTAATTTTTAGAAGGGTTGGATGGTTAATTTCTTTCAAAACTGGTAAATTTAAATTATCATTTATTTGCATATTTGGTCTATTTTATTAAATTCTGTTTAACAAATTTTAGTATATTCTTTTATTATAAAATTATATAAATATATAATCTTTTCTAAACAAACAATTTTAAGACTTTGTCGGTTTTATAATGTCCTTACAAGCCAGATCTTTATCAAATAATCTATAAGAATTATTTATTTCTAAGATGGAATTATAACTATCTAAAACTCAATCTATGGATTATATTAGTTATCTCTACTCCCCATAATCAAAATTGATTACATTTCTTCAAAAGATACCATATTATTATCAAAAAACGAAGCCATCTGATAGAACTGCTTGATTTTGTGTCTTTAATAATAACTCCGATTATAAATGACTAAGATTCCCAAAGAAGGATAGTTAAGACACATAGCGAATATTATAAGATCATTTATAATATAGTGCCTACTCATTTTTCATAAAGATATAAGTATTCAGGTATAAATAAAATTTCTAAGAATCCTAACATCTCTAGGAGCTGTATTAAATTATTGCTTAATAAAAATACTTGATAAGTCTTTAGAAATACCCTTAGTTAGTAGACATAATAGTGCGCCTTAACATTCATCTAAGATTAGGCTTTTTTAATTATTTTTGAAATCACAAGACATACTTTTATTATATAATACATTAAATATTCGATCAGACCATTATATTGACAAATATATTAAGAATGATAGTATTCATACAAAAACATGTATGTAATATTTCTAAAGAAGCATCAATACATTTGGTATACATTAAATGGCTAGAATTGCAATATTTTATTTTTCTGATTATGGCGAGGTGATGTATGATGCTATAACTAAAGAGCTATTGAATCTAGGGAATAGTGTTTATAGAACAAATATTAATGGATATATATACTTTCAAGAGTGGGGAGGTGATTCTAAGCTAAAAAAAAATTATGATTTAAAAAGTTTGTTATCTTTCAAGCCAGAGCTAATACTAAATTTTAACAATTCTCTGCCTATTGAAATAGCTAATAAAATTGATAGTAAAATCTGTATAATAGATGCGGATAATCCAGACACTTTTTGGAATAAGAAATATTTAAATAAGAATTATCAAAAATATTATTTTTGGGGGTTACAAAAATATAGCTATAATTTATACAAAACTTTCTTCCCAAAATTATCTTCAGAACAATATTGTTTTATACCTCCTGCAACCTCCTTGCGTAGGAAACAAATTAAGAAAAATAAAAATATTTTATTTATTGGAAGTAATTTTTTACCTCAGACAATAGAAATAAGTGAGAATTTCTATAGTAAACTTGCATATGATTTATATAATATTATTAAGAAAAATTATTTTATCGATTTTGAAAAAGAGTGGAAAAAAAGAAAAAATGAAATATCAAAAAAAGACTTTTATCGATTAACGCATTCTATAAGAGCATATTGGACAGGGCAAAACAGACTGCAATATTTAGAGGTTTTGGCAGATCTGGGTCTGCATATATATGGTTGGGATAGAAATTGGAAACGTGTCAATAATTATAGTTTCGATATATGGGCATGCCTGAAAAAAAACAAACTAACTTCACTAGAAGATAATGCATGGGGTTATAATACATCTAAAATTGCTGTCAATATTTCACATCCTCAAGCTATATCATCTTTTTCTTGGAGAGTAATGGATATAATGGCTTGTGATTCTTGTCTCGTTATGGAAGAGAAAAAAGACTGGCAAGAACTATTTGGAAATTATATTTCTCAAACTGTTTTGGATAATATTATATATAAAGATAGATATGATATGCGAGAAAAAGTTATTAGACTACTTTCCAATAATTCTCTTAGAGAAAAATGTGTAAGTGAAAGTAATAGAGCAATAGAAGAAAATGGTCGATGGCATCAAAGATTCAAGCTATTAGAAGATTTTGTTGGTGTAAAAATAGTAAACTTAAAAGTGAAAGAGAGAATTTATAAGAATACAAATATATATTT
>JABSQI010000348.1 GCA_013215905.1 Legionellales bacterium
TGAATCAGGTACGCTAACATGACGCTCTTTCGTTAACGATTTTTTCCACCCCGTTATTTGAATTTCGTGGACACTGCGATGACGTTTGCACTGATGAAGAACTTGTACGCTTCCAAATATAGGAGCTTCTCTATACTCGGCATTAACAATTGATACATGTGGATGTTTCATTTCATATCCAGCAACAACGTCATGCCAATGCCACACCTCCTGTTTTTCATACACAGGTTCATCTACCCACCCTCCACCAAATCTACTACGACCAAACAATCCCCCACCAAACAATTTTTTTACTTTTTTTGTACTAACTTGTACTTGTCTTGTCTTAATACAAGCATTGGTATTCCAATATGGCTTGCCACGTCTTCTATAGGGTTGATGACGCTCTCTCCAATAGGCGATTTCAGGTTTATACACTCGCTGAACTATTTGGGATTTAACCATGCCATCAGCAGGGACTAAACTAGCTATAACTTTTTTAACAATTGAATTACCCTTTTGCTCACATATATGGGTAGTGTACTCAGGCTTTACCTCCAGCCTCTTAGTACAACTCTCAATAGATTTTTCATGCTGCTCTTCGCATTCTTTCTCGCCATAATATGGCACAGGCTTTAATATATATTTACAGCTAATCAAATAAGGATTGCCTGATTCTTCACATTTTTTAATCTCGCTTTGCTTAGATTTAACCTTAACAACCTTCCCTTTAAAATAATCAGCAACCGTATTTACAAGATTATCCGTTAATTTATTAGCACCAACTATTAACTCATCATCATCGGATAATGTGATTCTATTCTCACGATTAAACTGCTTTTGTAAAAATTGTCCGTATTCACCCTGAGTTGCAATTTGACCTTGTTTAGTAAGAACCTCATCATTATCTAATCCATGATTATCAGTGCCTTTAAAGCCAGGCACTGAATTTGGGTCAATACTAACCTTGCCTAACCCGCCAACTAATGACTTACCATAACCTAGAGACTCATCATAATTTGCCCCCAAGCCACAGTTTATTGTCATCAATGTAATAGCAACCATAATCCTAAGCACCTTCACCTCTTAATCTAGCAAGCTTTATCGCAGCAACTTTTTGATGTTCGCCTCTTTGCATGAACTCTTTTAAGGCATAGTCTAGGGTTACATTCCCTAAAATCTTGTCAAAACTTCTAACCCTAGTTAAAGAATCAAATTCAATTAGAGCAAATGTTGGAACATGTTTGATGTTAAGCTCTCTAAATAAATCTGGTCTAAAAATAAAACCACATCTTGTAAGTTGCAGCAGTTGTTGAATCTGACTACCTATTAATTTACCCCTGTTATTTGCCCATCCTCTAAGAGCAACAACCCCATCAACTCTTTTGACATTCTTACTAAGCTTAACTAGAACCTGCTTTGGCATACTCAAAGAAACAAACACCACAAGCTCTACCTTAGCCATAGATTGAGCCATAAAACATATACCTACTAATAAACTTATAATCTTCATACCAGTAACTGCTCCCACCGATTCACACAGCAATTAGTTTTTTGAAAAATTAAATAAGCGAAATCCTCTCCTTTATAAGGGAACTCTCGACCTGCCCCCCAAACCATAGATGTTTGCCCTAGAGGATTACAACTTAATTTAGAGTTTGTTAATGCCTTTGGATAAACCATCTGAGTTTTATATTGAGACTTTTTAATGACAGGACGTAATTTTTTTTCACATAAACATTTTTTACCAGATGTCTCATATAACACCCCTACACGATGTAACTTAGCTAACATAATTTGGACTAATAATAAAGATGCTTCAACGCCACCATTATGATTACTTATATGCCCCGTAAATCCATATAATGAACCCTGTGAACCTGCACACCAGCTCAAACTATCTAATGGAAATTTAATATTAGCAGCAACACTATCAGCAGCGCATGCAGCTTGTAAGGGTAAAGAGCCAAATAATAGAGCTTCAGGGTTTAACATAGCTGCCCACTCGTCATTATTCCAGGTAACATCAAGCTCTGTCATATATCCTATATCATATTTACTCTTATCAAGACATAGAAAATCCCCAGTTAAAAGCTCTAACATATGCAGTATTGGATAAACATAATAATGTACTTGATAAAAAGAACTTCTATTACCATTCTCATCGCTATTAATAGCACCATGTCTTTTTATACCACCACCCATATCGACTCCTCCAAGAGTTACCATACAATAAGGCGTTCTAGTAACTTCAATCATTCTAGTTGGCTGCCAGTAGCCAATGGAAAGACCAGGAATTGGCACAGGATTAGGTGGTCTTCTGCAGGCACAGATTGGTGAAC
>JABSQI010000349.1 GCA_013215905.1 Legionellales bacterium
CAAATAACCGGTAGGTACGGAAAGTTGGAAAACTGTATAGGTATTATATTATTATATTATGTCTTTAAAATGATGGCAATTATGGGGTATTATTTGTTGGTATTCAAATTTCATATTCTACAGTATGTAGAGATTTAGGTACTGTGAACTTTTTTTTTATATGTATAAATAGAATATATGTACCTAGGGGATTCACTTTCCGTTGAAACATATGTATGGGATAAGTCCATGGTATCTTACAGCTTGATTCCGATTTTCATGTAGCTATCCCCAATAGAAATACAAAAGATATCTTTTCTTCTCTCAAATTAAACTATAAAGAGCAGTGGATAAATAGAGTGTATAGTGAAATATTAACTAAGAAAATATAGTGAAAAGATATATTGCAATAGATCTTGATGGAACTGTATTAGATAGCAGAGAAAGACATAAGATAGTGTTACAAAACTGCTTAGCTAAAAGAAAATTATCTTTCCCCCTAGAAGATTTATTAGTTTTCAAATCAACAGGGAAGAATAATATTATTTACCTTAAAAAATATATTACTGATGATAAATTAATAAATGAAATACAAGAAGACTGGATTGAAAATATTGAGAAAAAAGATTATTTAGAGAAAGATATATTATATTCCGATACAAGATTTTTTTTAAAAAAAGCCTCTCTTAAATTTAATCTTATTTTAATTACTGCAAGATCTAATAAAGAAAATGCCTACTGGCAGATATCTGATCTAAATATTGCAAAATATTTTAAATTTTGTATTGTGGTACCTACAGGAAAAGATGCTAGTAAACTCAAAGCTAAGGAATTAAAGAAATTTAAAATAGACTATTTAATTGGAGATACAGAAGTTGATGAATTTGCTGCAAAAGATTTGGGAGTAAAATTCGTAGCTCTAAATAGTGGATTTAGATCAAAAGAGTTTTGGGATAGCAAAAATGTTTCAAGTTATAATAATCTCTCAGCTGTATTTAATAGAATCTTATCAGGAGATGGGGCTTCATTAGAATTTCATATATCAATGTGGAAAGACAAGTTAAAAAAAGAATGTGAGTTTATTCAAGATGATAAAAATTATATCTTAACCCCCCTAGGTATAAAATTGTTAGATATTAGAGGAGAATTATACGAGGTTATCCACGAGATATTTATTACAAAAATTTACGATTTTTTTTGTCAAAAACAATGTGTTTTGATGGACATAGGAGCTAATGTTGGCGCAGCCTCATTATATTTATCTAAAAATAATGCCAATATTAAAAAGATTTATGCTTATGAGCCGTTCCAAGAAACTTATAAAATTGCCCAAGAAAATTTTAAATTAAATCCCCAAGAATCAGAAAAAATTGAGTTTTTTAACTTTGGCTTAGATCGCCAAAATGAATTTAGACAACTCCCATATAACAGAGAATTTTCTTCATCGATGACTACTTACAGTAATGAAATCAATAAATACTGGTATGAGACTGTGCAAACAAATATAGAACTAAGGCAAGCGTCAAAAGAAGTTAAAAAAATTTATAATTCACACAAAGAATTAAGTTTGGTTTTAAAATGTGATATTCAGGGCACTGAATTTGATCTATTTGAGGAATTAGATCAAAATGACGCATTAGAGTTGGTAGATATAATATTGCTAGAAACACATAAATATTATCCAGCAAAAATAATAAACATATTAAAAAAACATAATTTTTCAGTTTTTGTACAAGTAACTAATACACAATATATGATATGTATGCTCTATGCGGTAAGGCTGATACCTCCCATATCTAAAGATAATGGAGATAATAGTTGATGTGAATTTTGTGAGCTTCAGATAATTTTAATACCTATTCAATTCCAAATCTCTGCTGCTAATTATGTAAAGTTTGATGACTTTAATTTATCCCTCTGATTGACATGAGATTTATAATATCATCAAGCCTTAGTCTAAATTTATAATAGTGATGTACTACCACCATCACTATTCACATTGGACATTCATAAATATTTTTTGCTGCACAATTAGAACAATTCATATAAATCCTAATTATTGATTAATATTAGGCTAAAGTATAGTATTTATACTGATTCTTGCCCTAACCTTCATAAATATTGCAGAAAATAAAATTATTTTAATCACTGGAAAATAACTAAACTATCTAGAATTAAAATAATAACTTAGTAATCAACAGACATTTTCTATATTTATTCCAAAATACGAGTTAGTAAGTATTTTTTTATAGAATTAAGTTATAATCCATTCGAATAGATGATAAAGTAACCTTCTATGTATATTAGTCAAAATAGATATAAAAATAAAAATTATAA
>JABSQI010000035.1 GCA_013215905.1 Legionellales bacterium
AAATTCTTTACTAGGTTATATAGTATCGAAACAAACTGAAAAAGAGGCAAAATTTTTAGTTGATGAACTTAATTCAACTAATAATATAACCGAGCAATTATCTATTATGTTTCATTTAAATAAGATATCATCCCCGTATCTTAAAGAAAAATTAGACTATTTCTATGATAAATGGAAAAATCAACCTTTGACTTATGAAAAATGGTTGCGTTTATTTGCTAGCTCATATGATGACGATATTTATCAAAAAATTCTTGAAGTAAAATCTAAAGATCCAATTTTTTCTCATACTAATCCAAATCATATTAGATCTTTATTTGGTTTTTTCAGTATGGAGAACTTATTATATTTTCATGCAAAAAATGGTAAAGGGTATAGCTTGGTTTTAAATGAAATCGTAGAAATAGATAAATTTAATCCGCAATTATCTTCTAGATTAGTAGCCGTTTTTTCAAATTGGAAAAAATTTATTGAAAATAATAAAAACTTAATGCATAAAGGACTATTAAATGTTTTAAGTACTGAAAAAATATCTAAGAATTTATTTGAGATGGTAGAAAAAATTATTAATTGATATTTTTTTTTGTTGCAGCAAGTATATAGTTAATAGATAAATCTGTTGTTATATAGCTATTATTTTCTAAAGGATTGTAAATTAAACCTTTGAGACATTTCATCGATAAATTTTGTTCTTTGAGTAATTTATTTACTTCTGAGGGTTGCAGAAACTTTTTATATTCGTGAGTTCCTTTGGGAACGATATTAAATATATATTCTGCGGCGATAATCCCTAATAAATATGATTTGATAGTTCTATTTAGAGTAGAAATTATGACTATTCCATTTGGTTTTAATAAGCGATAGCAATTTTTTAATATTATATCTGGGTTATTTGTATGTTCTAGTAATTCCATACATGTGATTAAATCAAAATTTTCATTAAATTTGCTATCTAATAATTCTATGCTAGTATTTTTATAATTTATTTCTAATTTTTGTGTATGAGCATGCTCTTTTGCGCATTTGATTGGAGAATAAGCTGTATCTATTCCTGTAACGTTAGCATTTTCTTCTGCTAGAGATTCTGCAAGTATGCCGCCACCGCAGCCTACATCCAATATGTTTATATTATTTAGATTAATATGACTTTTAATATATTGTAGTCTAGTGGGATTTAAAGCATGTAGTGCTTTCATTGGACCTTGTTTATCCCACCATTTATCATTTATTGACTCAAAAATATTTTCTTCATTCATGGTTTTTTATTTAATAGGATTAAAGGTTTAAAAAATGCAAGTACATTTGGATTATTAATAAAACTGATATTGTATGGATGTTCAGCACAAAGCTTTTGCATATCCGGAATATCCATAGATAATATTTCTTTAGCAATCTTACCAAATAGAATCAATTTAGTATTATTATTGGATTTGTAAACTTGGCATATTATGTATTCAATAAAAGGTCGCCAATTTATTGCATCTTTTTTTACTGATTCTCCTGATAGTACTAATGTTGCATTTAAGAGTAAAAAACCATTATCTAGTAAACAATTGAATAACTCAGTTAGAGTGTTGATCATGTTGGTTTTATTAATTTTACTAATGGCAGTTTGACTTGTATCCAAAGGCGATAATTTACCTGAAGAAATTAATAACATTTTTATAAAATTTCTCAATGAAGTTGCTCTGTTGACTTCTTTAGTAAGTCCAGAAGTTGACCATAATTTCTTAACTTTAGCATCCCAAAAGGCATACCCATTTGCTGAGTCTATTCTTGGATAAGGAGACTCTCCCAAAAGGATGTATTGAACTTTGCTAATAGGTATTGTGAATGCATTGAATATATGGTCTTTATTAGGAATAATATTGTTTTGAGTGCTTATATTAGATAGATATTCTTGATCCATTTGAGCAGTAGCTGAAAGAACAATATTCCTCCATTCAGGGTGTATTTGGGACATACTTAAGTTCATATAAACACATATTAATATAATTTTATCTAGATACTATACTTTATTTTGTTAGAATTTAAAAACTTGATAATTATAGACTTCTTAATAAATGTTAAAAGAGAGCGAGGCAAAGTCTCAAATAATACAAGAAATTATCAATAGAATAATTGATAATACACCTAAAGAACTTGCTGGTTTAATCGCTAAATTTGCAGAAAAATTTCTCTCGACTGTATCTTATGATGATCTTACTGAGCATAAATTGCCAGATCTCTATGGCGCTATATTATGTTTTTGGTCTTATATATACAAACGTAATCAAGATGAAACAAAAATTAGGATTTATAATCCTGATTTTGAAAAATTCGGCTGGGAATCTAATCATACAATTATAGAGATATTAAATGATGATATACCGTTTTTAGTTGATTCTATAATGATGGTTATTAATAGTTTAGGGTTACACTCACAGTTAATTATCCATTCTAGTGACATGACATTTATTAGGAATGATAATGGAGAAATAATAGACATACTAGATTTTTCAGATAAGGATAATAAAAATAAAGTTAATGAAGAAGTACCTATATTTATTGAAATAAATAAACAAACAGATCTTAGAATAATTAAAGAAATAAAAAAGAAGATATTAGAGACTATCTGTGATGTTTCTATAGCCGTAAATGATTGGCCGTTAATGCAAGAGCAAATTCATGCTTCAATTAATGACTTAAAAATGTTAGAAAGTAAATTGGATCAGAGTGAGATATCTGAAAGTATAAAGTTTCTTGAATGGTTAAATGAAGATAATTTCACCATCCTTGGTGTAAAAAATTATCGATTTACTGAAGACGAGAGTAAAAATATTATTAGTATAGCTGACACTGGTCTAGGGATTTTACGCGAAACTAATAAAGATATAGGCATGGAGGACTTGCAGAACTTACCAGAAGCTGGTAGGAGAATGACATTATCAGAACAACCACTAATAATTTCTAAAGCTAATACAATATCAAATATTCATAGGCATACTTATTACGATTATATTGGGGTTAAGAATTTTGATAACAATGGTAAAGTGGTTGGCCAGAAAAAAATAATAGGATTATTTGCATCAGTTGTATATAGCTCAAACCCTAAAAATATACCGCTTATCAGAAAAAAAATAGATCAAATATTTGGTTTGGCAGGAAGAAAACCAGATAGTCATGCAGGACGAATACTTAGAAATATTTTAGATAATCTACCAAGAGATGATTTATTTCAAGCTTCAGTAGTCGAACTATTAAAGTTAGCGGAAGGAATTTCATATATTCAAGAGAGAAAGAAAATTAAATTTTTTGCTAGATTCGACCCTTGCGGGAAATTTATTTCTTGTTTTGTTTTTGTTCCCAGAGAGAATTTTAATACAACAATTAGAAAGAAATTTCAAAATATTCTAAATAAATATTTTAATGCGGTAGATATACAGTATTCCACATATTTTTCGGATTCTGTTCTAGCGAGACTTAGTTTTATTGTTAGAGTTGGTGATTGTGAAAAAATTGAAATAGATCATCAAAAAATAGAGAAAGAATTTATTAAAGTTAGTAAAGCCTGGACAGATTCTTTTTATGTATGTTTACTAGAACATTTTGGAGAAGAAAAAGGTAATGATCTATATAATATATATAAAGATTCTTTTCCACTTAGTTACCAAGAAGCTCACTCATATGTTGAAGCGGTGTATGATGTTGCATTAATGGATAATTTATCCAATGAGCATCCCTTAGACTTAAAGCTATATAAATCTGTTGATGATTTATCAGACTTGATAAAATTTAAAATATTTAATTTAAACAATACTATTCCATTATCTGATGTTGTGCCGATACTAGAAAACATGGGGTTAAGAGTTATTTTTGAGCAACCACATAAATTTGTAAAGAGTGATGGAAGTATTGTTTGGCTAAGTGATTTTGGGTTAAGAAGGGAAAAGAAAGGTGACTTTGACCTATTGGGAGTAAAAGAATATTTTCAGGAATGTTTTCATCGTATTTGGATTAATGAATGTGAAAATGATAAATTTAATAATTTAATATTATCACCTGTTCTGGACTGGCATGAAATTTGTTTAATAAGAGCTTATGCAAAATATCTTCAACAAGTTAGATTTACTTTTAGTCAACAATATATAGAAGAAGTATTAGGAGCTCATCCAAAAATTGTAAAAAATATTATGGAACTTTTTCACATTAGATTTGATCCAAGCATTACTAGAGACTTAGATAAAGAAAAAACTCTTATTAAATCAATAATTACTGCCCTTGATGAAGTTAGCAACTTAGATGAGGATCGAATATTGAGACAATATCTAGAATTAGTTATGGCTACTCTTCGAACTAATTTTTATCAGAAATCTGATGATGGAGAGTATAAAAAATGTTTGTCTTTGAAAATAGAATGCAACAAACTATCGGAACTACCATTGCCACGACCATTGTATGAGATATTTGTTTACTCTCCTAGATTTGAAGGTATTCATCTAAGAAGCTCTAAAATAGCTAGAGGAGGGATTCGTTGGTCAGATAGAAGAGAAGATTTTCGTACTGAGATCTTAGGGTTAATGAAAGCCCAAGTAGTAAAAAATTCAGTTATAGTTCCCTCTGGCGCTAAGGGAGGATTTGTACCTAAAAAATTATCTCTTGAGAGTACAAAAGATAGTATTATAACAGAGGGTATTGAGTGTTATAAAAATTTCATATCAGGGTTACTCGATATTACCGATAATATGGTAAATAATAAAGTAGTTTCTCCAAGTAATGTAGTAAGATACGATGGAGATGATCCTTATTTTGTAGTGGCTGCTGATAAAGGTACGGCAACCTTCTCTGATATTGCAAATCAAATAGCATTTGAATATAAATTTTGGCTCGGAGATGCCTTTGCTTCTGGAGGTTCTACTGGATATGATCATAAAAAAATGGGAATTACTGCAAGAGGAGCTTGGGAATCTGTTAAACGGCATTTTAGAAGTTTAGGGGTAGATACTCAGACTACTCCTTTTACTGTAGTTGGGATCGGTGATATGTCAGGGGATGTGTTTGGAAATGGAATGCTGCTTTCAAAACAAATAAAATTAGTTGCTGCTTTTAATCATTTGCACATATTTATAGATCCTTCTCCTGATCCCAAGAAGAGTTATTTTGAACGGGAAAGGTTATTCAAGAAACGTAGGTCAACATGGGATGATTATGATCCTAAGCTTATATCTAAAGGTGGAGGTGTGTACAGCAGAAGAGCAAAATACATTTCTTTATCTAAAGAAGCCCAGGAAATACTTGGAATCAATGATGCAAAATTAAGACCCAGTAATATAATGAAGAAAATTTTGCACTCTCCACTAGATCTGTAGAGGAATGGAGGTATAGGAACCTATGTAAAATCATCTAAGGAAACACATTTAGCTGTTGGTGATAAGAATAATGATAGTACTAGAGTTAATGCAAATGAGTTGCAGTGTAAGGTTATAGGTGAAGGTGGTAATTTAGGATTCACTCAACTTGCAAGAGTTGAATATTATTTTGGAGGTGGATTAATATATACTGATTTTATTGATAATTCTGCAGGTGTAGATTGCTCAGATCATGAAGTAAATATTAAAATTTTATTAAATGAAATTGTTACTAGAGGAGATATGACAATAAAGCAGAGAAATAGCCTCTTGAAGGCCATGACTGAAGAGGTATCATCCTTAGTCCTACAACATAACTATAAACAAACTGCTGCAATTAGTTTGATAGGACAGCATGCATATATAAATTTAGATCTGCATATTAAGTATATAAATTATCTAGAGAAGGAAAATAAAATTGATAGAAAAGTAGAATATTTGCCTTCTACAGAAGAATTAAAGGACAGAAAAAAAGATGGAAAAGGTTTAACTATGCCAGGAATATCTGTAGTATTCTCGTATACGAAAAACTTATTAAGAGAAGAAATTTTAAATTCTGATGTTCCTGATGATCAGTATTGTCGTAGAATATTATTAAATTTTTTCCCAAAAGACATAAGAGAAAAATATCAAGAATATATATTTAGGCATAGATTAAAGAGAGAAATAATATCAACAATTTTAAGTAATGATATTGTTAATGAGGTTGGTTTTACTTTTGTACACAGGTTAAAAAATGAAACAGGTGATAATGCATCAAAAATTGTTAAAGCGTATTTAGTTGCAAAGAAAATATTTAGATATGATGAACTACGTGAGGAAATTTTAAAACTAGATAATATTATTACTACAAAAGTACAGAATGATATTCTCATGCAATTGAGCAGATTAATGCGTAGAGCTACTAGATGGATTTTAAGAGGGCATCGTGAAGATTTTACAATCGATTTTCTGATTAAAAATTATCAAGATAAAGCTCAAAAAACTATTGGTTTATTAAAGGGCGCTCTTAAAGGATATGACCTTTCACAATATGAAAAAAAATTAGAAGATTATAGAAAATTAAATGTGCCTGAAAATATTGCAAGTTATTGCTCTATGTCTAGAGCCCTACATGCAGTATTAGATTGTGTTGATGCTTCAATTAAATTTAATTTACCAATTTCTAAAGTAATAAATGTTTATTTTGAACTAGGTAATGATATAGGTCTGAGTTGGATCCGCAGCAAAATTATTTCAGCAAATGTCTCTAATAGCTGGGATGCTTTATCTAGAGAAGCTTTACGTGATGACTTAGATTGGCAACAAAAAAGGTTAGTAGTCGCTATATTGTATAGTAATAATGATCCCAAAACAGATATTGATATTAGTGGCTGGAAAAAGCAACATCTTGCACTAATTGACAGGTGGGAGGAAGTTTTGCACGACATAAAAGAACAAAGTACAACAAGTTTTACTGTTTTTTTTGTAGCTATTAGGGAGTTATTAGATCTTACTCAGGCTTCTAGTAAATCACTTTCTGAATTATCCACTATTAAATAATTCTTGCATAAAATGACCAATATGTTCAATATGTGTTTTTATATGTTTTAATAATATAAGATATATTACATTGACATGATGATTTATTATAATTTTCTTGCAAAGTTTACTCTCATGCTTTAACTTATACTTTATAGATATATTTATAATAACTATAAGGAATGAGGGGATGAAGCGTAAATTGTTAGCAAATATTTTTACAAAAGTTTTACCATTAGGGGCTGTTATGCTTGTTGCTGCCGGTTGCTCAGGTACTGAAGGTTATTCAGAAAGTGAAATGGCTAAAGCAAAAATGAAGCAGTCTGGTTGTATTGATGGAAAATGTACTGGTAAGAGCTGTAGAGATTGTACAAAAACAATCTATACTGCTAAAGACAGAATGAATGATGAGGTATATAAGTAATTTAGTTTAAATAACAGATTGCTTATTACAACAGAGCTATTTTCTTAGCTCTGTTGTATCTCATCTTTTTTAATGTCGTTTAGATAAATTATCTTATTGTTCAATTAAAATTTCTTTAAAAATAAATTCTCTATAGTAGCTGAATGTTTATGTTTAGAAATTGTATATACTATATTGTTTATTTAAACATATGTAATTTCAGAAGAAGGGCGTTCTTTTTTGATATGAAGTATTTTTTCAAATAAGATGGTAAAACAACCATTTCCTAGTATGTTTCCAAAAGTACATATTGGATCTAATAATAAGTAGATCATTAAAATAGTTGAGCTCATTGCACTGGTAAATCCTAACTTTGATTCAAGTACTGGGATCATTATTAAGATAGTTCCTCCTGGGATCCCTGCTGAGGCGAATTTTGCAAAAACATATCCTATAGAGAAAATAAAAAATATATATAGTGGTGGGAATGTATTATATTCTAATATATATAAAGAGAAAGCCATTAAAGGGATCCCAAGGGCATCTCCTAGCATGTGTGTATTTGTAATAAAGGGGACTATTTTCCTAGGAATATTTTTATCAATTGCATTTTCTGTCGTACCACTTATCAATGGTGGCATAGCAACAGCACTAGACATTGAACTAAAACCAGTAATGCCAGCAGGAAGAATATTTTTAATACATGTTATAGTATTATGTATGTTTCCTTTGTTAAGTAAGAGATAAAATAATCCTAGATAAATAAGATATATAGTTAATATAACAGAAACTAATGGTAAGAAATTTTTAAACAAAATTTCTAAAGTGCCCTCGTGCTGCATTTTTAATATAAAACCTAAAATAAAGATAGGTATAGTGGGAGTAAATATCCTAGCCAAGAATTTATTTACTATATTTAAGCCTAATTTCGCAGTTTTTTTAAGAAATATAATATTTCTTATACTAGTTACTATACCAGCTATCATACCAAGAGAAAGAGCTAGCGCGTTGCTACAAATCTTAGGCAAAGATATTGTAAAGTTAGCATGCAATGGAGAATTATTAGTTTCAATTATAGAATTATTTAATATAAAATTTTGGGTTAAAAATCCAAACTGATATGAAAACATCGTAGCGCAAAAATTAGAAAAACATATTAGTATTAGTAATAGGCTAGTAAATGCAATGAGCCCACTAGACACGCAGGAAAAGCTGGAAAAAACTAGAATAAAAATAATAAGAGGTAGAACAAATAGTAACAATTCTTTCATCAATAAACTGATACTAAGAATACCAGCCTTTAAGCTAAGAGGAAGGAATCCTCCAAGTAAAAATACTCCAGATATCACTAAGATCATCTGTACAACGATATTTGACCAATATTTTTTCATGAGCATAATTTGATTATACTTATTTCAGTCCAATCTGCAAAATATTTTAAATGAAATGATTTAAAGTAAAAAACCGCAATGCTAATATGAATATCGCTATTAGGTCTATGATAATCAGGGATATTTGTAATGAACTGATACGCCATAATTAAAATAGTAAATTTTGGTTGATAAATTTTATTTAAGATCAATATCTTAAGTTATCTAATAGATAAAGCTTATCTTTATGATAATTAATATCATTTGTTACTATTTTTTATTTAATATCTTGATTTAAATCAAATTTGTTTTGTTTTCCACATGGAAATTTATTACTACACTTGTTGCAAACATTATTTATTATAGAGTAATTGTCTTCTATAATAATTTTGTTATTAGATATATTTACCTTAAAAATATTTGAGATCTCTTTTATACTCCGAGAGAGTGTTTCAGGGGAAATATTTAATTGTTCTGCTAATAATTTTTTGCTGTATGGTATCACAGAGGTCCGTTTACTACCTGTTTTTATCGAATTTCTCAATATGAAGCAACATATTTTTTCAACAGAATTTTTTGTAGATAATAATTCTTTTTCATAGTATAGGTCATTAATTTTATAAATTAGATTTTTTATATAATTTATTGCAAATCTATGTTCTTTAATAATAAGGGTAGATATGACACTCTTAGGGATAATTAGTATTTTTGAGTTTGTTATGCTTTTAAATTTTACATTTTTTGCTGATAATAAATTTTCTCCTATCAAATTATTTTTAGTCAAAATATGAATAACATGTTCATTTCCATTATATTGTTCGTTATAATACTTTATCCAGCCATTCAATATATAAATAACAAAACTACCAGAGTTAATGTAATCAGAGATTAATTGATTTTTTTCAAAATTCATAAATGCAATTTTTGAACGCACATATTGCATACTACTTGCAGATATACCTAGAAAGATATCTAAATTCTGTATTTCCATGTGAGAAAATATAAATTATTATTGTCAAAAAATAAATTATATATGTTGATAATGTTGCTATATTATACAATTTGAACACACAAAATTCTTGATCTATATCAATGATATTTATTAATATTTGATTTATTATATTCTCATCAGCCAGAACAACATATATATTATGTTAATTGCAGGGACGCATATCTGGCAATTTGTAATTATAAACTCCCTAATTTATTTTATTAATAGCTAATATTACCAGGAATATTTCTCGTCTCTTGTTAAATATGACTAAGATGAAAGGTCTAGATTAAACTAATAAGCTGGTGATAGATGCTGAAATAGTTAGATATATAATTAGAGATTATCTGTTATTAATGTTAATAAGAATTTATATAAATAGTTATTCAATGTTATTGTTTAAGATACTTCTATAATATTATTTTATCCATCTCTTTGACTGAAAATTAAATTTGATTTCATGTTCAATACTAAATCTGGTAATTTTCTTATTGTAGTTGGATAGGCGAAATTTTTTTGATGTATTTGGGATTTTTCCATTATTAAGATTAGATTTATTAAACTCTTAGTATGATTAATGTATATGATAAAAAAGACCTTTCATAATAAATAATTGATTGAATAAGCCGTGTGACGATTGTTAGTCAATAATTGCATATTGTTAATAAGCATTTTTTGTGTGGCGTTATTTATTGGAGGTACTAGGATAATTAATGTCTAAATACAGATAAAAATATATCTTCTAAAATTTAACCATAAATTTAATAAAAACGTATTTATCATCTTTATATAGGTTAATGTTTAAGCAGAATGGTTTTAAATATATATTTGTGCCTTAAATATGATATTCTGGGTTTAAATAAGGCCTGAATGTGATTTAAATTATCAGATGGGGTAAATGTGAAAAAAGTGCTATTTATTACAAAAATGATATTGTTAGTTTTATCTTGCAATGCAAATGCATTTAAATTAGTTATTAATAATAATATCCCTAAAAAAAATATGAAAATTAAAAATTTAACTGTTGATTTTAAAGCTGCAAATTTTAGACAGACCTTGAATCAACCAATTAATCGAATAACTGAAATTGATCTAGGTAAACTTACAAAAACTATAAGAA
>JABSQI010000350.1 GCA_013215905.1 Legionellales bacterium
CACCCTAACTAGACTATTTGTGTATGTAAATCATGATAAAGTAAAAAAATAAGTAACGGAGTCACAAGCTTTGAAATAATATTTGCGTTCATGGAATTTGATTCGAGTGATTTTGGTTATCCAATTTGAAGAAAAATCAGAAAAATTACAATACCATGGCATCCTATTGTCAAACCGAAACGTGCAATTTAACAGTATTTTTATTTATTTGAAGAGCAATTGACAATACACTTTTCCGTTTTTCCGAATTTGGAAATCATTTTTCCGATTTCCGTCAACATTTTTGTGTCAATTCCGTTTCCGCCAGTAAACTTGATTCCGTTTTCCGCCCTTTAATTTTCAAATTTTCCGTTTTCCGCTACCAAAATATGGTCATTTCCGCTTTTCCGCCAAACCGTAAACCCCCCCTTATTACAACTGATAATATTTATCATAATATGCATCATTAATCACTAGAAAATCATTATGGTTAATTGCAAAGAGTTAGAAGTACAGATGGTCGAACTGAAGGACTGCTTTAGTAAAAGTATCGATGAACTAAAAACTCTGATAAATGGTAATAAAAACGAAGTAATAAATTCATTTACCACTAAATTTACTGAAATAGAAAAACAATTTCAAGTCAATGACGAGCGCATGACGAAATTGGAGCAATCACTTGCTGGACATAACACAGCCGTCGATAAGCTAACTAAGCGTGTGGAGTCATTAGAGCTTGAAAACACAAAATTGAAGGCGTGGAATGTCCCTACTTGTCTAAAAAAGCTAGAAGAAAAAGTTGAGGAACGGACCAACAGACAGCTAAGGGAAACTCTCATCATAAAGGATGTACCAGAGGAAGTAGAGAAGGAAACGTGGGACGAGACGAAAAATCTACTTGCCCAGGTTATATCTGACAACATGGACGATGTTTCTTTCGAGTTTGCCTACGGTCAGATAAAAAGAACCCATAGGGAAAATAAAAAAACGGATGAGAAGGGGACGAAGATCAGAGAAGGGAAACGTAGGATTTTTGCTGCGATGCATAGTTGGAAGTTTTGTGAGCGGATGAAAGAGGTCTTTCGTCTCAAATGTGTCACCAATAAGGACTTTAATATTTCTGTGGAACAGAAATATGGACCCCTGACGACCTGGCGCCGCTTCAAAGCTCTGGAACGTAGAAAGGATCTGATAGAGCGGGGTATCATTTCCAGCGGCTTTGTAGCTTACCCAGCAAAGCTTATGGTTAACTATCCCGGTGAAAGGAAAGGTGATAAAAAGTATTACAAACTGTATGAAGATTTTTCTGAAGTGGAAGTTGTGTATGCCAGGAAAAGCCATTGACTTTTTCTGGCTGAATAAAATAATAGCAATAGTGTTCTTATAATTGGTTGTTGACGGCCAGGAGGGTATCCAGCCTGTAGAAGGCAATTGGCACTTGCCGTCGCAACCCTTCCAAAAAATCGTTTTTATTAATATTTAAAAATTAGTTACATTGAAGGACTACTTGAAGTCCGCATTCAAATGCTCACGATTTTTATTCGAGAATTAATTATCCAATCACATTGTTTCCTGAAGATAAAATCGAGAATTAATCATCCAATCACATTGTTTCCTGAAGATAAAATCTGACATGTTTTTCCGTTTGTCAAACATCTTTGTTCCGCACAATAAAAATGGTAGCTTGTAATGGCTTTTGGTAATGTTAGTGGTAAGTTGCTTTATAGTAAAATAGTAAAATATGAAGATTTTACTATTTTGATTTGGAATTAGTAACAATAAAATGTTGATTTCTTTCAATTCAAACTATAGCTGATAGTAAACATTGATTTCGGAAATTTATTTATTTTGCATTTTTAGAAAGAAAAAGCATTGCTTGCAGCTTTCTTCTTTCTTTTTGTCACCTTAAATTACTCTTTCATATATATATATATATATATATATATATACACACACATATTTGTTTTTATTTTTTTCTAATAAAAACAGTATTCCCTGTTTCCAGCTACTATGCCTGACTCGTATCCTTGCTCAGTTTGTAAAAAACATGTTTCCGGTGATTCAGTTTATTGCAATGATTGCAAGCAATGGAGTCACAAGTCCTGCAATTTGTTAACTAAAAATGAATTCCAGCAGCTAAATGAAGAACCAGAAGAAAAACTCTTTTATTGTGTTAAATGCTTGAATGCCAAAATACCTTTCTCAAAAGTTACAGAAGTTGATTTTTATTCACTCATTAAATGTGGAACAATTCTTGAAACAACTCTACTAGAAAAATCTGATTTTAAAATTGTGGAGTCACAACAATATCTCAAAAAGCTAAACAACTACCTT
>JABSQI010000351.1 GCA_013215905.1 Legionellales bacterium
CGATATCACTCAAATGTGTGTGTTTTTTTCGACTGTTGTAAACTACAAAATTAAGTTAGTATCTGAAGAATTTTTTCGCATGTAAACGAATTTTGTATACTTTTAATTTGGGTGAATGCATTCCTTCATATTAAAATATGATTTATTTGATATTGTTTACAATGGTATTGCTGAGAAATTAAATAAGACTATTTACACTCAACCTGCTTTATTTATTGTTTCATATGCTTTATACCAAATTCATTTAAAAAAATTTAATATAAAGCCTGATTTTTTATTGGGACATAGTTTAGGTGAATATAGTGCGCTTGCTTGTGCTGGTTCTTTAAGTTTTGAGGAAGGAATATTCTTAGTATCTAAAAGAGCTGAGCTTATGCAAGAAGCTGTTCCAGAAGGGGAAGGGGGGATGGCTGCCATTATAGGTCTATCTGATGAAGTATTATCTGATATTTGTAATGAAGTTGAAGGGAGTGTTGTTCCAGCAAATTATAATTCTATTGGACAAACTGTTATTTCTGGAAATTTAACAGCAGTGCAGCAAGCAATGAAGTTGGCAAAAGAAAAAGGTGCTAAGATTGTTAAACAATTACCGGTAAGCATACCTTCACATAGTCCTTTAATGCAAAAAGCAGCAAGAAAATTTGAGGAACATTTAAAAAATACTAATATCTTAGAACCTCAATTACCGATTATTAGTAATGTAAATGCTACAGAATATAGTTCGATAAATGAAATAAAAGATTTACTAGCTAAGCAACTGTATCTACCTGTCCAGTGGGTTAAATCTATAGAATATGTGCTAACAAATGATATAGACTTATTCGTTGAGTGTGGTCCAGGTAATGTTCTTAGTGGTTTGAATAAAAGAATTATAAAAACAATTAAAACATATTCCGGTATTGATTTATCACAGATATCTGAAGTCGTATAGTAGAGTTCTAACAAGGAGTAATTAATGGATAATAGCAAAATTGCATTAGTAACTGGGGCATCAAGAGGTATTGGCAAAGCTATATTACAGAAGCTTGCAGAAGATGATTTTATGGTAATTGGTACTGCTACTACTGATGAAAACGTTGAAAAAATTAATAGTTTTCTTGCAGAAAATAACCTTTCTGGTAAAGGTATGAAATTAAATTTATTGGAAAATGCAAATATCCAAGATTTTATTAAAGATATTATCAATGAATTTAGCGGGATTGATATTCTAGTAAACAATGCTGCTATTACACAGGATAATTTATTACTAAGAATGAAAGATAATGAATGGCAGGATGTAATTAATGTCAATCTTAATTCCATATTTTATTTAACTAAAGGTTTAATTAAACCTATGATTAAGAGGCGTTGGGGCAGAATAATAAACATCAGTTCTGTTGTAGCTTTTATGGGAAATCCAGGACAGGCAAATTACTGTGCAGCTAAAGCAGGTATACTAGGTTTTTCTAAGTCTTTATCTATAGAAATTGCCAATAGAAATATAACTGTTAATACAGTTGCTCCTGGTTTTATAGATACAGATATGACCAAAATATTAAATGAGCAGCAAAAGGAAGCTATTCTAGCAACTGTTCCCATGAATAAATTGGGCAAGAGTGAAGATATAGCACATGTTGTATCATTTTTGGCCTCTGAAAAATCTGGATATATAACAGGGCAAACTATTCATGTAAATGGAGGAATGTACACCTCTTAACTTGATTTTTATAAAAATATCATTATGCTTGCGTAGTGTTAAGTATATCTAATAAAATAGACGTTTAGTTATTAATAAAAGGTAGTTATTTATGAGCAATATTGAAGAAAATGTAAAAAAAATCATCTGTGAACAATTAGATGTTGAAGGGGAAGCTGTCAAGCCAGAAGCTTCTTTTGTAGAAGATCTAGGTGCTGATTCTTTAGATACTGTAGAATTAGTGATGGCTTTTGAAGAAGAATTTAACATTGAAATTCCAGATGAAGATGCTGAAAAAATTACTACCGTAGAAGCTGCTGTAGATGCGATAAATGTTCTTATTGCTTAGTTTTTATTATTAAAAATTAAAAAGGATGT
>JABSQI010000352.1 GCA_013215905.1 Legionellales bacterium
CCAAATCTTTATAGGTAACTCATCAATAGACCTATAACAATCTATTTCCAATTCTTTTTCTGACCTCTTCCAAAACTTTATCTTTGTAAACATCTCTAAGTATTTGTAAATTAGTTTCATTTAATCCAACAATATCAGCACCAAAATCATCATAAAGGTTACTTTCTTCTTTAATTGGGTTCGCTTTTATAGTAAACCCACCCCTATAAGGGACAACATTAAACGAACTGTAAAACTCTCCAGTGTCTTTTAAAGTAATTCTATTAGTTGGCTGCCCTCTCTTCTTCTTTTGTTCAACTGTAAATGGAGAATAAGAACCCAAACTATCGCCTAAACTATCCTCTCCTAATTCAAATAACTGAGAAGTCTTTTCTCCTTGTGTATTTAATCTAATTACTAAGTCCTTAACCTCTTTTTCGCTCGCTATTTTAAAAGCAACTTCATTTAATTTCAAGTCCGCAACGCTTTGCAATTTATCTATCAATGAATTAAAGAATTTAGCCATAATACAAATTTAACAAAAAAGGGAGGGTTTTAAACCTCCCTTCAATATTAATCTTGACTTTTTTTGCTCTTTGGCTTCTTAATCCTTGTATTAGGTTTAATTTGCTTCCATGCTTCATCTAAATCAATTGTTAACTTTCCTTTATACAGTTTCTTAAACTCATCTTTTGTCATTCCTTCAAAAGAATTTTTATTAAATTCTGTATTACCGATTTTAATGATCTGTTTTAAGTTTAAATTTTCCATAATATTAAGGTATTGTAACAGTGAATTTTGATAAGTCAAAGTTTTTAGTCAATGGACTAACAGATGTATTAGTAACTATTAACACATCTCCACTAGTTTGAGTAGGTACGACAAAAGTATAAAGTCCTTCTGTAACGCCCGATTCAGTTACTGAAGTAATAACTACCGCAGCACTAGTTGTGTCATTAAATACCTCAAAGTCTGCTAATCCTAAACCTTCTGCAGCAATCGGAGAAGTAACACCACCAAAAGGAGTGTTTAATTGAACATCAAATCCAGTAACAGAAACATTTGCAGGAGTTCCAGCATTTACATCTACTAAACCACCAGCACTGATTAAGTTAGCTGTAATTTCTCCAGCCTCAATCATTCTTAAATTTGCATCATTCTCTAACTGAGAAATAATAAAAGAAATAGAATCCTTTTGTTTTGCTGTATCAGTTCCTTTAATTAAAGCTGGTGAAAAACTTTCATCTTGCAACAAGATAGGGTCTAAAAACCCGTCTCTATTTTGCTTTCCGATTAAGTTACCAGCCTTATCAATAAAGAATACTCCAATAGTTAAACATCTCCATTTTTGTAAGTTTCCTAACAATACTGGATCACCTTTCACTATTAACCCTGTAAAAGCTCTTGCCCCTTCTTGGATAAATACACTTGATGTATCTTCAAAAGTTTCTGTAATATCTTCTGCTCTTTCGTCTGTAATATTTTTCAGCTCTGGAGTTGGATACCATCTAGTTTTTCCATTTACATCTTTAATTCTTGCATCTAAGTAAGTTTGATCTAAAATACCACCAGTTAAAGAAGCTAATTCAACACCGTTAACACTTCCATCTGGTTTATAATACTCTACTAAGATGGCTTTTTTTGTTACGTCAAACACAGGAAAGCAACTTGGTCTACCCAAATTACCTCCACCAGTTCCACAAGCACATAATACTGCCATTTTTTTCAATTTTTAAGTTTAACAAGGGCAACATACCCCTGATTTTAATATCGGTAAATCAATTCTAAGTTCAACACCGCTTAATTTGTCGTTAAATATCCTTTCAGTATGCCCACCTTTTGAGGATACAAAAACTCCAAACTTTGCATGGTTAATTGCTCTATAAGAATCAATATCACCTATCATAACACTTTCATTTAAGTGTGCGATAAACTTGTATAACAAATTTCGCATCGGCTTAATAGAAAATTCATAATGTTCATTAGTATTCCAATTGTTTTCGTCTGTTTCCGATAAGAAATAAAGCCTTAATTGGCTGTTTCTATCTATTCTAGCATCAAAAACATTGTTAAAATCATCTTCTAATATCTCCAATAAAAAAGCCATCGGAAACTTATCAGAACTTAATTCTTTTCTTGCTAGTTCTTCTTTGGTTGCTATTACAGTTCCATGATAGTATTTAAGGCTATCTAAGGTTATTTCTGTAACCGTTGGAACTATATTACCCTTTATAGTGAATCGTTCATTAAAAACAAAGTCTTTACCTATCTCATTTAATACTTTATAATTAACTCCAGCGATTTCAAACTCATAACATGGGAATAAAT
>JABSQI010000353.1 GCA_013215905.1 Legionellales bacterium
AAAATTTATATTTTTGCAAAAAACGACAAAATTGTTAAAATTGGAGGAACGCGTTGTTCGATGAAAGAAAGATTTAATTCATATTT
This sequence comes from Legionellales bacterium, assembly GCA_013215905.1. Next base: position 87 of record JABSQI010000353.1, read on the forward strand.
GTGTGGCCACCATGTTAACGAACGCGGTAAAAATCAAACTTGTTCCATTACAAACGCACGTCTATATCATAGTATTGAAAAGGATTTACTTGAAACTGATAGCGTGTGGAAAGTTTATACTTGGACATTGCCTGTTGTTAAGCATACTATTAATATTTTGGGAACCGAAACGACTGTGATTTCGCAAACGTATCACGCTTATGAAAGTTGTTGCATTAAAAAATACAAAGAAATTACAGGACACATTCCACTCATGTGCGACAATTGCGACCCAATCTATATTAAAAAAACCAAAAATAAAAAAAAGAATAAAAATTAGAAAAATAAAAAAAGAATAAAAATTGGAAAAATAAAAAAGAATATTGGAGTATTCTTTTTTTAACATTAGGAAAAAGGTTTTCGAGACTATGTAGTCCCACTCAAATACAAGTTAAATCATACCTTGACGCTAACTTCGTTAGCGGGGGAGCGGGAGAGGGAGGAGGAGACTAATACGATGTAAACGCGTCGTCGCCCTCAGGACGTATTATCTTCAATAAGCTTAATTTCTTTGTCTGTCAAATCAAATTGTTTATACACCTGGTCATAACTTACACAATAAGGGAAGTGTTGTAATATACGAATATTATTGAAATTACCATATCTGCAAATATTATTAATAAATTTATACATTGGATGTTTGAGAACATTGTCGATAACCCCCGCCTCTTCTTTATTTTTACATTGAATAAATGCTATTGATTGGGTCATACCACAATTATCCACAAACGTCCCATAGTAGGACGTCGTAGATATAAAAACTTTATATCCTTTTTGATATTTATGAGGTTTTGAACTCCATACTGTTTGCTTAGGGGTGTGAATTAATTTATACTTATATACATCGGTTTTTTCATTCGAAATAAATTCTTTTTTTGTATATCTGTGTAAATCGCTACTGGTTTTCACATCAAATTTTATAATATCTTTGTTGTCAATTGTTTTGCTCAATATAGACTGGATGATCCTATTATAATATAGTGGAATATATTTACGAACTTCACTTTTAACAAGATCGGTGTATAGTTGGTTTTTCCATATTCCTTGAATTTCGATATTCTTATATGACGGGGTTTTCTCAATGAGGTACCATACGAACGAGGACCCTATCTTTTTGAAATATTTTTTTGCAATATGAATATTGATATAGTGAATTTGCAATTTAGTTAGTTCAAGAATCAACACGTTTCTATTAGAATATGTCATCCAATTATCCGGGGTTATATAGAGCAAATAGCCACCGGCCTGTAACAGGCCTAACGATTTATTTATAAATGAAGCAATTAAGTTATGATTTTTGGACGCTCTTTTACCATTCGGTAAAAGTTTTGCGTAGGGAGGATTGGCAACTATTAAATCAAACTTGCATTCTATTTTAAAAGTCATGAAATCTTCTTGATATATGTTTAATTTAGAATTAAATACAGATTTTAAAACATTGATTCTATTGAGGTTGATATCATTGAAGTAAAGAATATGCTTCAGTATATGCTCTTTTGTATGATATTGTAATAATTTAAAGTATATTACAAGTGGGAAATTGCCGCATCCAGAACAAGGGTCCAATATCTTAATATCCTTTTTTTTCCAAAAATCTTCTGGAACTTTGTTAATCATTTCTTCAACACAATCTAAAGGGGTAGGTTCGTCGTTTGATGTTTCAACCAATTTGGGATCCTTGTTAAGGATAGTATCATAATAAGTTTTTAGTGTTATATAATCGTCATCTAACGTTGGACCGCTCCTGGAGCGACCTTGGAGGGATTTCGGGGTGGCGGTCCCTCCGTTCCGGCTTCCGGGTTCGGAGGGCATAACGAAATCCTGTTCTGTGTTGTGAAAAGATATTTTGGTATTTAACTCTTTCATTTTTTCTTCAACTGCCCTGTCTACCATCTGTTTAATCTTGTCTGAATTATTTTCACACGGCGTTTTGCGTTTATTGTGAGAAACATAGTGGGATTTTTGAGAGAATCCCTTTCCACATCGTTCGCAACTATATTTAACCATTTTCGTTATATATAGTTACCAGTATTTTTTAATACAATAATTATTGGATCGTATAGTGATCTGATGATGGTGGCTCCAACAACGACGAAGTCGTCGAAAAGAGTCTACACACTTTAAGTTGGTCATCTTTCAAAAGAAAAGAAAAAAAAAGAATTTGATTTAGGGGG
>JABSQI010000354.1 GCA_013215905.1 Legionellales bacterium
GTTCGACAAGCCCATCTATGCTATAACAAATATTTCAAACAAAAAACTAGGTATATACACTGTCCCATTAAGTCTGTAGGGCAAAAAGGTGTTTCGGAGATTACGTGAGGCGAATAGCCGTGCTGGACCCATATACGGATGTATAAAAGGTGCTAAAATCTCCTATTGAATCTAAGTATCAAAAAAATATCACCTAAGTTGAATATTCTTTTCAAAGAAAATTCAATTTTAATCCAACAAATTGTAAAATTTTGGCATTTTTGGCAATTTGGCATTTTTTCTCGATTTTCTAAATAAGCGCCCCGAGCGGTTATTCGACCATTTACGTTAATTACAAACCAGACTATTTTCAGTCGAGTTTTAGATTTTCTGGCCAACTTGTTGCATTCAGAGCAGGCAAACAACAAAATATGAGAAAAAATAAACCATTTATTCAGAATCGTTACCCGAAACGTGTCTAATTTAAGCTATTTGTGATTATTTATAGTGGCTTGGAATTATTTGATTATCTTATTGCAATTGAGTCATGTGTAGCCTCTTTTAGGGGCTTGAGCCAACTTGCTGTGGACGGTGCAGGCAGAAATTAATGAATGAGCCAATGTCAACCTGAGATTCTTAATCAGGGCCAAAAGTATGTCACATTTAAGTATTTATGAATTGTTACCTAGGTTGACAGTCAGATATTAATCTTATTACAAACCGGACCATTATCAGTATATTTTAGTGTCTTCTGGCCAACTTGGTTCATTCAGAACATACAAACAACAGAAAATGAGTAAACATAAACCATATGTTCAGATTCAGTACCCTAAATTTGTCTGATTTAGTTATTTAGCTATATGCAATCAATTTCAGAAGCTAGGAATTATTTGATAATCTTGTTGCAATTTGAGTCATTTTTAGCGTATTTTAGGTGTTCTTAGCCAACCTGTATGGACGAAACAGATAGGAAATAAAAAATTAGCAAGTCTTAACTTCAGATTCAGTATCAGGACCCAAAACATGTCAAATTTAGCTATTTGTGAATAGTTGCAGAGGCTGAAAATCAATTTTAATATAATCACAAACTGGACATTCATTATCATCAGTCAATTTTAGGGTTTCTGGCCAACGTGGTGCATTCATAGCAGGCAAACAGCAAAAAACGAGCAAGAATTTGCCCATTATCCAGAATTAGTGCCCAAAATGTGTTTATTTTAGATATTAACAAACATTTTTAGAGGTTGGTGATTATTTGATAATCTTGGTGCAATTTGTGCTATTTTTAGCCATTTTTAAGGATTTCTGGCCAAATTGGTGTGGACGTTGCAGGCTATCCATTGCGAATGGGAAAAAATAACCCCAACTTTGGAATCGGCACCCAAAAAATATTCAAAATATATATTTTTGGGTCTCATTTAGAAAAAGTTGACTTAGAGCCGTTTATGAGTAATGTCTCCCAAAAGATAAATTCTGATTGTCTTCCCTTCAACCTCCCCTCACAAATAAATGTTAATACCTTGTTAGATGGCAATAAAAGGTACAAAGAAGATGTAAACACATACATTCTAAATCAAACAATCGATTATATCAAAAAGTAAAAAAGATTTGAAAAGGCAACTGATGATGATCAAGCTATTTAGAAATCTGATTTGCAGATTCTGCTGTCCACCAGACTCTCCTTGGCAGGCGGCATTTCTCTCTAATCATAAATCAAAATTGATGATTCGAATGGTGTTGTAAAAGCGGTACACTTGAAATCACTATTACAGCCTTATAGGCTGCAGAGAAATACACACTCACAGTACTAATGCACCAGTCTGAGCCATATCTACTTGTTAGACCTCTGTAGTAGCAAAATATGAAACATCATATATAACAAAATGCTGATGTAATTTTTTATCAAATATGTGGAAGAGGATAGTTACATTAAACTAACTTTTGTTCAAGTTGGACCTATATCTCGAAAATTTCTGGAAATGATCCCAATTTCTGGTCATAATTCTCAATAATTACTCGTTGAATAAAAGTTAAAAATAACGCCTAAACGCATAATTATAGATAATATTAGGCGCGATAATTTTTTTTATCAGATTCTCGTCCTTTTTTTCTTTCTAAAAGTAACTCGGCCGCCCGTGTTTTATTTTTTATTTTTTAAAATTTCCAACATGGGTAATAGGTTAAAAGTGCTATGGTTGTTTTAGGATTACTAATAGAGGGATAATGGGGTAGGTGAATTTATGTGAAGTACAAATATACATGAAACTTGCGTATTTGAAGGGAGATGTATCAAAATGAAAATGTCATCAGCGCGAAATA
>JABSQI010000355.1 GCA_013215905.1 Legionellales bacterium
AAGTGATTTATTTCTTTTCTAAAAAGTGCAATCATCTCTTAAATTCAATTCGTACATAATCATGAATTTTAAGGCCTAACAAATCGGTGGCCCTTCCTTTATTTTGCGCTATTTCTAACATCCCATTCACAGAAAAAATAGCTAATTTTTCCCCCTTATTTGCATCTTTATATTTTTGTTTAATTTCAATTAATTTGTTTAGATTCATATCGATACCATTTAATTCAGATAAGAATAAAGAAAAGTCACTATTTATCTTCAGTAATCTGAGACGATCTTGTTTATAAGCAGGGATGTTAGTTATATTTGTAGCGAAGGTTGCATTTTCAATCATAGTATTTCTAATAGAATCTGATATTTGCTGAATATCGTTCGAGGATATTTCCAAAATGTCTATTCCATTACTTTCATAAAGTTTTTCAAGATCTTGTATTTTATTACTACTATATGCTGTCTCATAACCCTGTCGACGCCATTGTTGGGCTAAGGTTTTGTCTTGTATTAAGGGCACCCAATGTGCCCCTTGTCCTAAGGCTCGTATAGTATAAGAGTGCTGTGGATTGGATGGTTGTGCAAAAGGATCATCTTCCTTTTGAACTTGGTTATATTCTTTTGAGATTAAATCTGCATTTAATAATTTTCCAGCTATTTTTTTCATGACATCATCATGCGTTGCTCTTGGTTTACTTAATCTTTTTTTATAACTGTCCCAGATACCATGATTATTTTGATCATTCCATAGATCATCAAGATTATTTAATTTATCTAAATTTTCGCTTATGATAAATTTACCGTTCTCATTTACTAATGGGGTAAATTCATTACTATACTTAGAAGCTTGTATACAAAGGTTGGTTACCATTTTATTATATGCATTTTCTGCTTTTAATTTTGCTTGTTGGATATCATTCTGATTTTCATCTTTTTTAAGAAGTTCGTTATATTCACGTCTGGCATCTAAGGCAGTAATTAGATCTTTTATATCTATTTGTGCTGGATATTTTTTACTAACATAATAAAAATTTTTATCAGTTAAATTAGTTATGATTTTCTCTTTTCGTATACTATCAATAATAAAAGAAGTAGGTATTTGAGAACGATCCTCAACCTCTAATTCCTGATAATCTTTGTTATTTAGAATATTTTCAAATAAAGTGCTTATTGTTTCTTCATGTTGTTCTCTAAATATTTGGATCTGTTTTATTTCATTTGCAAATTGTGCCTTAAGTGAATTTTCCTCATTAGGTAACACTTTTTCTACATAGTATTTTCTAAATACAGGCGCTAAGAGTCTCTCAATTTGATAGGGTGAATTACTATCATATGGTGGTTCCCCAGCATAATGTTTTAATAATGCTTTAAAGGTGCTCCATTTTGGTGGTTTAGGTTTAATATCAGTATGAAAATTTCCAAATGCTTGTAGAAATTCAGCAAATTGTTGATCAGCCTGATCATCATTTAAATTAGCTAGTATCCCAGTTGGGCTTAGAATTTCTGCACTGAATGCTAAAGCTAGTGAATTAAAATGACAATCTCCACTTTCTAAAGTAGGAACTTCTTTTGATTTAATGTCTTCTAATATTTTCTTTTTGATAAGTAGTTCTTGATGTGACTTTAAAGAATCTATTTGATGCTCTAGTTGAGCTTTTAAAATGATCAATCCATTTTCAGTTTCATTGCTTTTTCTTAGATTTGAATCTAAAATTTTATTTTCTATCTCTATTTTTTTACGATTATATTCTTCAATTATTTGTTGTGCTGTATCATAATCAAATTTTTCTTTAATCTTTTCATTTATATCTTGTATTTGTTGGCTTATATTTGGCATACAGAAGACTCAATATGGTAAATCTAAAGTAGACTAATTTATTAAAATTATTAGACTATTTTGACTGTAGTTAGTTAAAGATATATAACTTTATTAGTAATTATAGTATAAGAGCTTAGAGTATTTTGTGATGGTTCTTTAACTTATTGATTTTAGGATAAAATATTTTGTGGCAATTCTATAACTTATTAATTCTATTATTATTGTTATGATATATATATTGCTTTCACTCTGCTAGAATAGATGTAAGTCTTTTAGTATTATGTAATTCCATTAGGTCATCATATCCACCAATATGTTGTTCATTGATAAAGATTTGTGGGAATGTTCTATGGCCATTTGATTTTTCTAGCATTTCTGTAAGTAAATTAGGTGTTTCTTCTATATTAATTTCTTGATAACTTATATTTTTGGTATTAAAAAAATCTTTAGCCCAATTGCAATAAGGACAATTATTTTTAGTATA
>JABSQI010000356.1 GCA_013215905.1 Legionellales bacterium
TGCAGAAGCTGGCGTTCCTTGTGCAAAATTAGCTAGATATTGTGCTAGATTATCTCTTTAAGGAGCAGAGTTCTTTGCGGGAATTCCGGGGACTGTTGGAGGTGCTCTTAGAATGAATGCAGGATGTTTTGGTTTTGAAACTTGGGAGCAGGTGGAATGGGTTGATTCTATATCTAGAGACGGTGTTTTGCATCGACGTAAGCCAAGTGAGTATATAGTAAAATATAGGAGCGTTTCTTCCAAGAGACAGGAATGGTTTGTTGGGGCTTTATTCAAATTTCAATTGGGGAGCAAAGAAAACGCTTTACGAATAATAAAAGGCTATTTAGAAAAAAGAGCTCAAACTCAGCCTACCGGTGAACATAGCTGTGGATCAGTTTTTAGGAATCCACCTGATGATTATGCTGGTAGATTAATTGAGGCAAGTAACTTGAAAGGTCATCGTATTGGTGGCGCAGCTGTGTCAAGCAAGCATGCAAATTTTATTGTTAATAATCAGCAAGCTACGGCTAGAGAAATTGAGGATTTGATCTTATTTGTTCAAAACACTGTAGAGGATAAATTTGGTATTTTATTACATCCTGAGGTACACATAATTGGTAAGCGTAATGAAAAATAATCATGATTTTGGCAGAGTTGGTGTCTTAATGGGAGGGCTTTCTCTTGAGAGACAAGTATCTTTAAATACAGGTGAAGCTGTTTATAAAGCTTTGTTAAAAAAAAATGTTGATGCTGTCAAGATAGATTGGAATGAGCAAATTGATATTATTAAAACCCTTATAAATGCTAATTTGGACATGGTTTTCATAGCACTACATGGGAAGGGAGGTGAAGATGGAAATATTCAAGCAATATTGAATGTTTTAAAAATTCCGTATACAGGTTCTGGAGTTAAATCATCTGCAATGATGATGGATAAAATAGTTACTAAACAATTGCTGATAGCTCATGGAATAAATACTCCAAAATTTGTTTTAATGCCTGAAGATTATGTGGCAAAAGAGGTTATTGGTAAATTAAAATTGCCATTAGTGGTTAAACCTATTGCTGATGGTTCCAGCCAAGGTGTGACTATTGTTCATTCTGAAAATGAATTATCTAGTGCTTGGCAAGAAGCTTATGCATGTGGCTCTGGTGTTTTTGCTGAAGAAATGATTCATGGAACAGAAATATCTGTGGGGATCCTTGGTGATACAGTTTTGCCTAGTGTTAAAATTGTTAGTAGCCATGAGTTTTATGATTATTCTTCTAAATATTTCACCAGTGATAATAAATATGTTATTCCATCTGTTAGTTCACCAGAACTGGAAAAAGATATCCAATCTATATGTTTACAGGTATATCGATTAGGATATTGCAGGGGATGGTGTAGAATTGATGGAATTTTAGATAGCAGAAATATATTTTATATAATTGATGTTAATACTATTCCTGGACTTACTGAAACCAGCCTGATACCTAAAGAATCTTCTCATGTAGGGATGAATTTTGAAGATGTTGTTATTAAGATATTATCTAGTGCATCTATAGACTGAGCTGTTGATAATGTTAAAATTGTTAAAGATGAATTTTTTTAAAGAACATCTTTGGGGTTTTTTCATAGGAATAATTCTTTTATCAATATCTGGATATATTGTTTATAATACAAACATATCTGTAGAAAATATAGATATACATGGGGATTTCAAATACTTAAAACCTAATAGTATTGAAAAAGTAGTGGCTCCATGGGTTAATGTAAAGATTTATAATATCCAAATAAATAATATTTATCATGCACTAAGGGATTTACCCTGGGTTGAAAAAGTAGATGTAAGTGTTCGTTGGCCCAATAGATTGCTCATTTATATAATAGAAAAGAAACCAGTAGCAATATGGAATGCGCACTGGCTAATTGATCGTAATGGAGATCTTTTTTTTCCTGAAAGTATTCCAGATCTTGATATTCCAAGACTTGAGGGACCTATTGATAAATATAGGTTAGTTTATGACCATTTTTCTAATATCAATAACTTACTTGAAAAAAAGGGGCTAAAATTAACTAGTATGAAATATCATGAAAGAAGCTCTATAACTATTAATTTAATTAATGGTGTCTCCATAAAGTTAGGTCGTAAAGAGCCCATAAATAGATTAATAAGATTTTTAAGGTTATATGATGATATAATGTCTGTTGGAAACAAAGATGCTGAAGTATTTGATTTAAGGTATCCTAAGGGAATAGCAGTGAAATGGAAAAAGTAAAAAAATTGATTTAAATTTATTATGGCAAAAAGAAACGAAAAAGAATTAG
>JABSQI010000357.1 GCA_013215905.1 Legionellales bacterium
TTTAAAAGGTAAAACTACAACACTTAGGATTAAGTCAACATATGAAAAATTGATACTAGGGGAGCTAGTGTCAACAAATAAGAAGTCATACTATGGACAGGGCAAATGTTTGAAAAATTGCAATTTTAGGTCGGGTCCGAGTTGAGTTGATCTCCCAGTAATAACCGCTCCACCAAGTGTCATACAAATAATATTTCGCGAAAGATGACTGACAAATTCAAAAAGACACTTGCAATCGAAAACATTGTGTGGATACATCCTCCCAGATACTGTGTTTTCATTTTTGGCTTTAATATTGATGTGTGGAGTATATTTTCACGGATTTATTTTTGAGTTACGCTTGAAAACATTAAAACTAGGTAAAAACAGTTCAAAAAATGTTGAATTATCCGATAAAATAGTCAGAACAGACCAAATCGATGTTTTACGTTTTTTAATTTAAAGTTAAAAGCTTTCCAACTGCAACTGTGTTTAAACTTGCCAAGATGTGGGCCGGAAAATCCATAGGTGCAGAGTATGAGGAATTAAATGTAGACTTGACAAACACTTGATGAGGAGTATCAAATATCTTAAATAGTTGTATCGCCTTTTTTCGATGAAAAATTGTGGATTCAAAAACACAGTAATTTTACACAAATTTTACAGCGAGGTAGCCTATAGAGAAAAACAAAATTATCAACAATAAATAACATATGACAGTCTCTGGGTGAAAGTAAAAGTTGTAATTTCGGGGTTGCGTAGTTATCAATCGATTGTATACCAACAAAAATAGTTGGACAAAAACAAGTGGCACCACTCGATTTGTTTTAGAATTTCGCTTCGATTGGTATCACTTTAAACGTCCGAAAAAATTTTATTGGGAAGATATCGCATAAATTGTCAATTGTAAATGTCAGATTTACATTTGAGAAAATTGAGAATAATACTGTTCGATGCATAGAAACTTGATGGCTCTCGTACAAAATAATCTTTCGAAAGCATTCAGTTTAATAAATATCATACAAGATAGTTTAGTATCTGTTATTTATTGATACGGTTTCCATCAAAATAAAGCTTTATTAAGTTTCAGATTATAGCAAAAACAAGTGTTTTGTATCCGAAAAGTCTAAAAAGTGTGTTTCATCTGTCTGTAATCAATATTTCTACAAGTTTCCAAAAACGTAATGGCTCTCGGATTGAAAAAACTTGATACCTCTACTGCAAAATAGAATGTGAGAGACGGGGAATTACAACTCGGAAGTAGCCCAAAAAATGTGTTGTTTGTATTTATAATTTGATGTCAAACTCAATTTTCTCAGCAGAATTCATGATTAGGGTCATATATCATTTATCATATGTATTTTTATTGAAGATTTCTCCGAGCTTTCACCCTTATTTGGTGTAACTTTTTCTTTGTTGATACATGGACACCCTAGTGTCTACATTTTTTGATGGTTGACGCTCCCACACAGGTGTGAGTTTTTATTTGGTAATTAATTCTTTTACACTAGTGTCAAATTTTTATTTATTGTCCTCACCCTCATAGTCAGTTTTTCTGCTTTGTTAAAGACGGAAAATTCCAGAAAACATTAAAATAAACCGCATGGTTTTGGAACTATATTTCGCGAGTAAGACCAACTCAAGTGTTTTTCGATAAAAACATATGTGAATAATTGTTTTTATGTAAGGTCAGGAATAAATTAATTTATTTTAAACTCTCTCCTTTAAAATCATAACTTGATAATTTCACTCAAAAACAAGAACACGTTTTGACAAATGACGTTCTTGGTATTTTAAATTTAAACTTCATACTTTTTCACAATTTTTAGAAATAATTTAATTCACAAAAACTTCACCGAGTTTTTTCGAATAATTTTTTCATTTTAATTGATGACAAGTTCAAACTGACTTCTTGGTTTTTTGGATTGTCAATTCAAATTTTAAAAATAATTGTCGCGATCGAGCAGGGAATTCTTTGTTTTTTCCAGTACATTTTTATCGCTTTAATGTGCGTAATACAAAAAATGTAAGAAACTGTTTTCTTTTTTTATGGAGAAAACTCTTATTTTGTTGAGAAATAACTGGAATTTTGTTTTTTTACGAAAACAAATGTAAGACTTTTTTTATATGAGGTGGTGATTTTTATTTGGCTTCAGCCTAATGTGATTTTTATTGTAAAGACGAACTGTTGTAAACACTCATAAGCTAATCACCTCACAATGTAAAAATTAAATCAAACGTATGAAAAAAAAAACTTTTTGTTGATGATGTTATTTCAAACAGTAAGAGTATTTAAATCAAGCAAA
>JABSQI010000358.1 GCA_013215905.1 Legionellales bacterium
TAGCAAATCACCAAAAGATCTAAACCCAACTGAGAAAAAAGGCATTATTCAGCAATTGGGAGTTTTTATTACCCAAAAATGTTATTTCAGCCAAATTAAATACAGCAACTGGAAATGCATTACTACAAATAAGGATTTTTTAGTAGAAGAAAAATACAGTATTACCTTGGTAACAGGAATCGCAAATGCTACTGCTCTTTCAGAAAATTTAAGTTGAAATAATTTTTCAGCGTCCAGTCTGGAATTTTGTTCGTCGTCAAATTTCATTTGTAATTTGTGTTGCTTTGCATTGAATTCACTTTCCAGTTTTAACAGTTTTACATTATGTTCCCTATCTAGTCCTGCTTGTTTCTCTTTGAAGTCTATACTTTTTTTATTAAGAAACTCTTTATGTTCCCTTTCTGCTTTTGCTAAAGACTCTGCGAGAGTTTTCCGTGCTCTCATCTCGATAAGATTAATTAGATGATCAGGTTTGATTTTGTAGAATAGTAAAAATAGTGCGCCTACTAATGGTCCATCAATATACTGAATGATGTCGAATGTCATTTGGTTAAAATCCTTTGTTATATTTTCGTAGATAGAGAGTATTCCGTTGGATATTTACTGTAATATCCGGAATTTTATATTTTATTATGTTCTGCTTTAAGCAGTACAAAAATACTTGTATAACATATATTCACGATACTATCGTAGATATGGAATGTCTAATATATTTAAATTTATTAATCGGAATTATGTGACTATTTCTGTTGTTTTTATTTATGTGTTAATGCTTGCTAACAATTGACTTAAAAATATATTCAGTAACTTGAATTACTTTACATTTCCCTAAGTTATCGGATAACTACTTTAGGAGAAATGATTTATTATTACGTAGACATCTCATATAAAGTTAACAATGAATTTATTTGAAGAATACAAATACCAAACGGAAAATCTGTCTCAAAATTATCACATAAGTTTATTCGATATTCTAAATTTTGGTACTAATTCAGGTGATTTGTATTACTGAATAATTGAGAGTAAACATCAGACATAAAGTTTTTCCTGGCAGATAAAAGATTAGTAGTTTGTTCAATATTAAACGTAATCAGCAAAGATAAATCGTTATACTTATTGGTTAGATAGCATTTAATTTTCATTATCGTATTATAACAGTACTATTGTATTCCCAAAAAGTGCCGCTAATGAAAAAATAAAAAATGATGCTTGAAGTAATGCAGGGTATCTCACAATGGGGCTCTTGATTGAAGGCAAGTCATTGCAATGGTCTTTAATCAATTCACTTGTAAGCCCAAATAAAGCAAACATTCCAAATAGTATTGATATTAATAAAAAGCACCACCCGAATTTTAAATACAATAGAGTGGTTACTTTTTCATCCGATAATTTTTCTGAAAACATAACACTTGAAGCCAAAACTGCTGTAGATAAGGTGATTATTTGCTTTATTGATTGGGATGCATAATCAAAAGATTTTTCATCAACGTTTGTAAATTTATTACCCATAAAAAACTCCAGGATTTATCAACACAACGGCCAAGGAAGTATACATCTTCTAGAACCTTTGACATACATTGAGCTATACACCTCCTTTCCTCTATTATTCATATATTCGAAAACAATCTCGCCATTATCAGATTTTACTCCGTGCCCCCAACCTACAAGTGAGCCAGCAAAGCTTATAACGGTTGGGCTTAGGTATATCCAATCACCTGGGCCGCCATTAGATGCCTCATGAAAATAAGTGTTATTATCACAAATATTAATTTTAGCGGCTGAATATGACGGTGACCCATCAACTAAGTGCCTTTTATATTCATATTTCTGGCAATCGGCGAATGCAAAGCTAGAAAATAAAATTAAAAACAGCATAGTGTATTTATTCATTAGTATCTCCAGATAATGATTAGACAATTCGGCGTTAGATATTCCAAAATTAATTTCGAGTGCGATTTAGATATGTAAAAAGATTGGCTTAATGTAACGATGTAATTCAATCATAACAGTAAAAATCAGATTGTTCCAAGTTGTAGTTATAATAGCGCTTTAGGAAAATTACTGTGGTCGTTCTAAAATACCTATCTTTCAAACGAAAATAGTGTAGCTAAGTAAATCAACCTGTATTGTATGTCAACTCCATATAGACTTATGCTCTATCAAACTTATAAGATTCTTATCCAGATAAAGGTTACCAACTCCGGTAACCATTTTAAATAAGTCACTGTCCTAGTACATTTCTAAAACGATGCTATGATTAGGCCTCA
>JABSQI010000359.1 GCA_013215905.1 Legionellales bacterium
TTCCTAACCATTTTTCACAAACATTTTCCACAATTCTAGAAAATATAATGCATTACTACCAGGGCAATCTGCACAGGTGGTAGTTTTCTGTAAATAAGTTAAATAAATTCCATTAGTTAATGGCTTAGATACAGATACATAAACATACTTATTGATAGTACATGCTAACAAAAAACCTCCAAATTTAGTATAGTACGAAGGTAAGTCAGTCCCTCCTCCGCCTAAGCTAATTCTCAATGGACTCTTTGCTATAATAATAAAATCACCTTTATATTAGATAAATATATTACCCTATTTACCCAAAACACCTCCTTGTTCTAGGCTATTTTAACATGTAGGGAATTACCAATTTATGTCAAATGTCGTAATATACAATGTATTATTTTAGAATTCAATTATTTACTGAATAACTTGTCAAGTCATATCAAAAACTGTAATATATAGAATTTATTGTGGAAATCAAATTTTAATAATTTTTATATTATGGCAATAAAAATATCTATAGTAGTTCCTGTTTACAACGAATCAGCAATAATATCCACTTTTGTAGAAAGGACTGAGAAAACACTAAGTAAGTTAAATATTAGTTACGAAATAATCTTTTGTTTAGACCCATCCTCTGACAATACAAAAGATATTATTTGTAATCTAATTGAACAGAATAAAAACATAAAGCTATTAAAATTTTCAAGGAGATTTGGCCAACCTGCTGCCACCATGGCTGGGATTGTTAATTGTACCGGCGAACATTGCGTCGTTATAGATGTAGACTTACAAGACCCACCTGAGCTTATTTATGATCTATATAAGAAACAGCTTGAAGGCTATGATGTTGTAATTGCTAAACGTAGCTCAAGAAAAGGTGAAACATGGATGAAAAAATGTGTTGCTTATTTAGGTTATTATTTAATCAATAAAGTTACTAGTATGAATTTTGTAAATATCCCAAGGAATAGTGGTGATTTTCGTATAATGAGCAGGAAAGTTGTTGATTACTTAAAACAATATGAAGATCCTCACAATTATTTACGAGGTTTAGTGGCATATATTGGTTTTAAACAAACTTTTATCGAGTATGAGCGTGATAGTCGTTTTAAAGGTAAGAGTAAATACAACCAATTTATTGGCTCTATAAAAGATGGAATGATAGGGGTTGTCGGTTTTAGTACATATCCACTATTGGCAATATTGCTTTTAGGAGTTTCAATAATTGCTATTAGCATTATTTTATTTATATATAATACGATCCTACCCCCAATATATACTTTCACTACAATAACTGTTTTATTCTTTTTTGGTATACACATAACAATATTAGGTATAATTGCTGAATATATTGGTAGAATCTATGATGTTGTTAAAAAACGACACGCCTATATAATTGATGAAAAAATTAATTTCTAGGATCTCTATTCCAAATGAAAAATATAACTATCCCTATAGAAAATCCTAAGAAAAATCTTTTGCTAGTGTTAATTGGGGTAGCGATATTAGTTGGATTCAATTCTTTTTATAATTCATTATCAGTAGGCCTTGGGGCGGAATTCCCTAATACAACTTTTTTATTTCATTCAAAAGATCTATTTGCGGATTTTATTAAAACCATTTTATCATACCCGCATACACTAATTACTAATGCAGATACATGGCCAAAAATATTAAAAAATTACTACTTTAATAACCCTTATAAAGGCATAGAAGCAATAGACAAAATAACCTATACACATTTTCATTTATTGCCATTAACAACTGTTTTAAATCTTTTTTCTTTATCTATTGTGCAATTAATCGGCCCGATTAAGACTATTGTGTTATCTTTGATAATTTATCTATCAATGATAATATCACTCGTAGTATATGTTGGAAGATCCAAGTCTGATAAATTCTATTTGTTTTTGCTTTTTCTAATATCATATCCTGGTCTATTTGTATTAACAAGAGGTAATCTATATGCTGGATTGGTAGTATTGCTATCAGTAAGTTTTTTTATATCACTTCAGAATAATAAGAAATATCTAGCATTAGTTTTTTTGTCTCTTGCTGTGAATTTTAGACCAAATGTTGGATTATTATTTATAATGTTTTTTTATTTTACACCGTTTAACTTTAAATTTATAAAATATCTAATATTTTTTGTTTTAATGTCTTTATTAATATTCTTTATGAACATATTCATAGATAATTTTGTTTATCCGGAGTATACACACTTTACATAAATGAAAGGATTATCTATATACAATACAATTGTTGTTATTAATGGT
>JABSQI010000036.1 GCA_013215905.1 Legionellales bacterium
TATGTCTTTACGAATAACTCTGAACTATCTAAAGATCAAAGATTTAAAATAATACCAATGCCAACTGTAAAAGAAATTTTGAACCCTATTCTTTACACAATTCCTTTGCAGATATTGTCATACAAGGTAGCGGCTCTAAAAGGAACTGATGTTGATCAACCGAGAAATCTTGCAAAATCGGTCACTGTTGAGTAGTCTTTAAATAACTTATTAAAACCCAATAATATAATAAGGTGCTAGGTATTTTGTTATTTAGCATGGGATATAAATGATGTAATTATCTAAAAAATATCCAAAAAATAGAACTTATTTATGATTTTTTAGTTTCCAATATAAATAAATTATTGATATAAATGTAAATATGATAAGTGAATAGCCATCATAAACATTATATTTCTTTAGTAGTAACCCCGTTGTACCAAAGCTAATATTAATAGTTGTCGCAAAAATTATTATTTTTTTAGGATTTTTTATATTAAAAGAATGGTGAAAATGATCTCTCTTCGCTTCTAACACTGAAAATCCTTTTAGTGTCCTTTGAATCATAACAGCAATTGTATCATAAATTGGCAAAGCCATTATCCATAGCATAACCACAGGGCTAACAAAAGTTAGTTCGTCTTGGGAGAATTTGATTAAAAACCAAGTTAAAAACATGCCAATAAATAAGCTGCCATTGTCACCTAAAAAAACTAGAAGATTATTTCTTCGAATATATTTTAATGGTAAATTAAAACAAAGGAATCCAATAATAGCCGGGATTAATAAAATAATTATATAATAGTCATTCCAAAGTCTAGACTCATAAGCTATATAAGCAAGAAAAGATAGTTGAATAACGGAAGTAGTTCCTACCAAACCATCGCTACCGTCTAACATGTTTATAGAGTTAACTATCCCAATAATACAGAAGATAGTAAATGGTAAGGATAGTAAACCAAGTTGAATTTCCCCTAAAAATACAATATCACCAAGAGATAATAATTCAATTTTTCCCCAAAAAATACAGATAAAACCTAACAAAATCTCAATAACAAATTTTGTAGTTGAAGATAATTCATGTAAGTCATCTAAACAGCCAATTATTATTATAACTATACATACAGCGAAGAGGATCCTGTATTCACCTAGAAAAATAGGAGAAAGTAATAGTGAGAATATAAATCCTAGAAAGATACTGATTCCTCCAATTAAAGGAATTTCTCCTGTATGGAGTTTGCGATGGCTTGCTTTATCTACCAAATTGATTTTGGTTGATACACTTCTTAAAGTTGTGATAAAGATTATTGTAAAAAGAGCAGAAGCACTTATCAGAGCGTATAAATTAATGTCATCTATAAATGTCATAATTTGTATTATAAGCTAAAAGTATACTTTTAAGCTATTGTTTTGCTTCTCAGAGAAATTACTTAAATTAGAAAGTAATATTTTGTGCTTTAAATTTTAGCAACAGTGCAATAAAAAAATGAGAATTAACTATTCTTAAATATAATATATACAAAATCGCAAATATTCGAATTACATCTTGACTAAGCATCCTTTGTCAAAGTGTAGTGTATTTTAACAAAATATTATTTCTAAATTATTAAATTAATCATCCATCTTAAGAGTCCTCTAGAACAAATTATTATAAACTATCCTTTATCCTAAAATTTTATATTCCCTTTATAAGATACATAGTTTAATTATCTTACATCAATTTAAAAATTTAAACATACTCGTGAAAGTGCTATTATTAAAACCTTAATTAAGATTTGGGCTCTGGTAGTATAGAATAAAAAACAATCAAACTTAAAATGTAAAATATTTAGACTTACTCTATCAATGCCTTATTTTGAAAAATTTCTAGTATCCAAAACAACCCTATTATAGATATAATTGTAATATGAAAAATATTTCAATAGTAGTCGCTATGGCTAAAAATAGAGTTATTGGAAATCAAGGGAGATTACCTTGGCATATTCCTGAAGATCTCAAATGGTTTAAAAAAGTAACCATGGGACATCCGATAATTATGGGTAGAAAGACATTTTTATCAATTGGTAGGCCTTTGCCCGGCAGAAAAAATATAATTTTAACAACTCAAAAAGATTTTTTAGCAAGGGGTTGTATTGTTCTTAACGATTTTTCAGCAATAACTAATATATTACCAGATTCAGAAGAGATGATGGTTATTGGTGGAGCACAAGTCTATAAAAAAGCCTTACTTATAGCAAATAAGATTTACCTTACCATGATAGAAAATGATTTTGCAGGAGATGTGTATTTTCCAGATTTTAATTTAGCAGATTGGCAAATCATAGAAGAACATAATTTAGAAAATCTAGATAAGTATAAATTCAAATGTAGGCACATTATATATTCGAAAAAGAATAAAGCTGAAACCTTATAATCAAGATACAACAGAAATTAGCTATCTAGAGTAATATTAAAATTAATAGTTGTTCAAAAGCAAATATTATGTCATTATTGTACCTAGTAAACAAAATTTACTAATTATGCTATAAATATTTAGTTATATATGAGTACTATAATTATTGGCATTGCTGGTCCTTCAGCATCAGGCAAGACATTGTTAGCTAAAACAATAGTTGAAGAGCTAAATCATGAAAAAATAAGTATTATTTCTGAAGATTCATACTACAAAGACAATAAAAATCTATCCTTAGAAGAAAGACATGCAATAAATTATGATCATCCTAAATCAATTGAGCATGCTTTATTACGTGAACATCTTATAGCACTCAAGAAGGGTTTACCTATTAATGTGCCTGAGTATGATTATACTCAGCATATTAGAACAGCCAATACAACGACAATTGCTGGAAATAAAATTGTAATATTAGAGGGAATTCTATTATTTGTTGAGTCAGATCTTAGAAAATTAATTGATATCAAATTATTTATGGATACTCCTTTAGATATTTGTTTAATTCGAAGGTTAAATAGAGATATTCAAGAAAGAGAGAGGACTGTTAGTTCAGTTTTAGAACAATATGAAAAAACTGTTAGACCGATGTATTTGCAATTTATTGAACCATCAAAAAAATATGCTGATTTGATTGTACCACAAGGAGGAAAAAATCGGATAGTTATTGATTTAATAAAAGCAAATATTTATAAAATTCTAAATATTAGATCAAAGCACTAGTAGAATCTTAATCCGCTAGATAAGTTATAATGTGATAAAGAATAAAGCTCTATGTAACAGTAATCATTATTATCGTGTTACAAAGCGTAGAAAAAAATGAAAGAGATCTTATATCTCCAGCAAATGTTTAGTATATTAAGTGAACATAAAAAAATCGCAAAACCCATAGTAGTTAATATTTTATTGTAAACATTTCTAAAAGGTTGGCAATGACAATTGTTTTATTATGCTTTTTTTATCAGATGAAATGAAAATTTATCTTCTTTTATAAACGCTTTGTAAATAAAAAATCTTTATTTTTTCGACTTATATTCAAATAGTATCATAGATAATTAGTGACTAAATAATTTAAAAATTGGGTTAGTATTTGCTAAGGTCAAGGAATAACTGAAGTATATAACAGTCAATATTTTTTAGATAAACTAATAATAAAAATTGGTAAGATAAATGCCATCAATTGATTTCATAATGTACGTAAGTAGTATAATTATTTTAATATTTATATTTTTATGATAACTTGATCAAGTAAAATAAAAATTTCAAGTTTTACAAAAATAATAACAATTTAATAAATAAGGGGTGTAGTAATGAAAAAATTATTAATCACATTAATGGTCATGCTATCTTTAAATGGAGGTTTTGCAAATACAGAAATCACAACAAAATTAATAGACCAGAGTTGGTATCAAAGGCATTATGATTTTATTCGTATTGTTGATAAATATAAGAATACTAACAATAACGATATAATTAGGGAATATGGTAGATTATTTCTAAAAATGGTCGTAGGAGCTAAATCAAACGGCACAAGAGATCAAATGGAATATTTATTAAATTTACCTGTTAGTAAATATTTTATAAATCGTCTTACAAAAGGTAAGTTCTCTGGTTATAATGCATTACACTTAACTGTTTTGAAAGATGATCCGATATCGGCGCAAATTTTATTAGACGCAAATTGTAATTATTTGTTTAAAAATCTTAATGATGACAAAAGTTTTTTAGATATGATAAAGAATAAAGGCGGAGCATGGTCAGCAATATATAAAAAATATTCTAAAATAAGTAATAAGCCATTTGGTAATAATTCAAGTTTAAATAAAGCAGCTAACGATGTAATTGATTCTTTTCAAAATGTAACTGAAACATTATATCATGGTACAAACATAGCTGAAGAGCTCAAAAAATATAGACCAGATAATATCTAAAAACTTATTTGTAATTTGGCTTAGGGCTATCTAGCCCTAAGCATATTTTTAAATACTTAGATATAAAATATATCTACAAATATATGTTATAGCAAAATTTTTCAGTTTCAAAATTGAATACTTACTTATTAAAAGATGTATTTTTGACAGAAAACTTTCTAAAATCACTTAATCGAATAGCTGTAAGTGAACCTCCCCAGACACACCCTGTATCTAAACATATCCGATTTTGTATATTTGTCTGTCCTTTTAGGGTAGACCAGTGTCCAAAAATTATTGTATGATCATCAAGAGCATGGTTTTTGATCTTAAACCATGGGACATATTCTTTCTTAATTTTATTAGGGCTACATTTATTAGAAAAATCTAGCTTAGTATTATCAATTACATATCGCATCAGAGTAAAGCTACTTTTAAAAAAATTATATCTGTCTATACCATTTAAATCTTCTGACCATACATCTGGATAATTAGGAAATATTTCATCTAATAATTCTGTGAATGTATCACTCTGTAATTTATGTTCTAGTTCTTTTGCAAATTTGATTGTGCTATTTAAATTCCAGTGCGGGTATATTCCAGCATGGGCTACTATAGTTTTAGAATTTTTTAGATAAAGCATTATAGGTTGATGTCTCAACCATTCACATAAATATTGTGCATCTGGCGATTCAATAATTTCATTGATAGTATCAGAATTTTTAAATGTTACATCATTGATATAAAATTGTCTTAGTAGATATAAATCATGATTACCAATTGTTACCGTACAGTTAGGTAAATTTGATAGATATTGTATTGTTTCTAATGATTTTGGGCCTCTATTAATGATATCACCAGCACAAATTAAGTGATCATTTGTCTCATCAAACTTAACTAACTTTAGTAATTCTATTAATTGGTCGAAACAACCTTGAATATCACCAATAACATATGTTTGCATATTTATTTCTTATTTTCTGTGTAGTAATTACTAATTCTAATAAAATCTTCTAAACTCAAATTTTCTGGACGAGAGTTCGGTTCTATTTTGCAATCGATTAAATCTTTTTCCAATAATTTTCTTTTTAGGGCATTTCGAATATTTTTTCTTCTAGCTGAAAATGCGATCCTTACTAGCATTGCAAAATCATCGTGATCTAATACGGATGACATATTTTTTCTGGGAGTTAAATGAATAATTGATGAAGAAACCTTTGGTTTAGGTATAAAACAATTAGCACTTACACTAAAAAGAATTCTAGGGATGAAATAATATTGTAGCATTATGCTTAGTCGACCATATTCTCTGGTATTATAGTTAGCACAAATTCTTTCAGCAACTTCTTTTTGCAGCATAAATGTACAATCCTTTATTATATTAATGCTGCTAATACATTGAAATAGGATGGGTGTAGAAATATTATATGGTAGATTGCCAAAAATTCTTACGGGAGTTGTAGTTGAAATATCATTTATATTAACTTTTAAAATATCCTTATGGATGATACTAAATTTTTTACTATCAATAAAATAAGTTCTCAAATATTCAACTAGCTCTTTATCTATTTCTATTGCAGTAATATTTTTACATATAGGGAGTATCTCTTTAGTAAGAGCACCATTCCCTGGACCTATTTCAATAAAAGATTCTGTTGTATTAGGGGTTATGGCAGAAACAATTTTATCAATAATATTATGATCAACTAAAAAATTTTGCCCATAATATTTTTTAAAATTAAATGGCATGTATAGTAATTAATAATAGATCTCGCGAAGATCTTCTTTTAATATTTTTATATAAGCGCCATATCTTAACTGACTGAGCCATTTCTCGAGCTGGTCATAGTGTTCTTTTTGATTTAAATATTGCATTGCTTGTTGGCGCTCAATATTCTTTGTTATATCTAATTTTTTAGTTTCTTTAATCATTAACAAGTGCCATCCTATTGGCGATTCTACCGGTTTACTCACTTGGTTAATTTTAAGCTCTGATACAGCTAAAGCTAACTGAGGAGGGAGTTCATCCGTGGTATTCCAACCTAGCTCTCCTCCTTTAGGAGCACTAACTGAATCGTGAGATTTTTTCTTTGCTACTTCGTAGAAATTCTGTCCGCTTTGAATTTCTTTGTATATTTTGTCAGCTTCTTTTTTAGATTCTTCCATAGAGCCACCAATGGTGTCAGGTTTAATTAGGATATGAAAAACATGTAATTGATTGACAAAAGAGGTAGGTTCGATATCTTTTGTTTCAATAAGATGTAATAAGTGAATTCCATTAGGAGTCTCAATTGGTGTGGATAAAGAACCTTTTTTGATTTTCTTAATTACTTTGGCAAAAGGAGTTGGCATTTCAGCTTGAGTTTGAAATCCTCTATCTATGATCACAATAGGATATTTATTACTATTAATGTTATCAATAATTTTTCTAATATTTTTGTTTTTGCTGATAGATTTTATGATAGTCTTGGCAATGGTTTTAGCTGCTACTATATCATCATCTGTGGGTTCTTCAGGAAGAGATACTCTGATGTCTTCCAGACGGTATGATATGGTTTTGTCAAGATTACCATGTGTTTTTAAATAATCATTAACTTGTTGCTCAGTAATTTGCACTGGTTTAATAACTTGCTGTTGAAGTTTAGAGATGATTAATTCTTTTTTAATTTCTGCTTTATAGTTATTAAAGTCTTGTCCTGATTTTATAATACTATTTTTTAATCCTGAATAAGACATTTTATTTCTATAGGCAATACCAGCTATTGCTTCTTTTACCTCGGGATCTGAAGCTGTTAAGTTATTTTGCTCAGCAAGTTGTAATTGTAGACTATCATCTATTAATTTAGATAGAACTTCTTTGATTAATTGTTTTTTGGGCGGGATACTTTTACCAAAAGCAATATATTGAGATGAGATCATATCTAGCTTATCGTCAAATTCTTTTTTAGTGATTGGATCTTGATTAACTACAGCATAAATTTGATCTATTGGGGCAGCAGATGCAGAGTATACTGAGGGAAAAAATCCTAAAATAACAAATATATTAGTTATTGTTATAAAAATAGTATTATTTATAATTTTCATATTATTTACCTATGCTAAATTATCGCGGAATCCAGGTATATGAGTAGTCAATAGATTACTAACATCATCTTTTACGTATGATCCGAGACCTTTTAGAACAAATTGTATATACAATTTATCTTCAAATTTTGGTGCATCATTCTTATCTAATCCCATAAAAGATTTCCCGCCTAAAAGTCTGACTGCCCAACAGCAATCATTATATTCTAATCCTGCAAAATAATGCCGCAAGTAGTCAGCATTTATATTATAACTCATTCCCCCATACAAATTCCAATATCTATTAATTGGAATACTCGCTGAGGCATTAAACTGATCTAAATTTGTTGTATTACTATTAGGTAAAAATGTGGTGACGAGTGAGTCACCGTTAACAATATGTGTATATCCTAAATTTAAAATACTATTGTTATAAGATTTATATTGAAAATCTACATTAGCCAGATCAACCCTTTGCTTGCTAATAGAATATAATATTGAGTTTCTCCAAGTTATAACCTCACTTATTTGGAGATTTGCAAAAGCAGTTATTGGAGAAATTATATCCTCTATAGGGATATACCCTTTAAAATTTTCATCGGTTTTTTCATTTATAATAACTTTTCTTTTTTTAAAGTATCTTATTTGACCAATGCCAGTGGTAAAAATCGGTTTTGAGCTATATTTAGGTATGATTTCTGTGGATAATCCATAACTTATTTGGTGAGTATCTCCAACTCTATCAAAACCTGAAAATCTATTTGGTTCGAATAAAGTTGTATAGTTTAAAATTTTATAAGAAGAATCTATAGATTTAATTTCGCTTTGATCTGCTGTTGGAATATAGCTGTACATCACTCTAGCTTTTAGAGTTTGGCTATAATTTTCGGTTTTTTTAGCAAGAATTAACCCTGAATCAACTGAATAAATAGGTATATATTTGGTACTTTTCAGACTATCAATTGGAGCAGTCTTTTTGTTCACCTGTAATTTGTACATGTTATAGTCTGTAATATGGTAAGCAAACTTAGGTTTAATAAAAGCATGACTGTTTGATAAATTAATTTCTATAGAAGGTTTAGTGCGATATCTTTGTCTTTTTTTCCATTGGTTTAATAGATTTTTTTGTGGATTCCAGTGTTGGATATATCCTGCAGTGTTACTAATATTTAAAATACCAAATATACTATAATAATCAGTATCTACAGTTATTTTTGGCAATATAAAGTATGGTCTATTAACGACTGGTTTAAGTTCAGATGGACTCAAAGTTTGAAAAGTTTTTACTTCTGATACAATTTTCCAGTTAGGATCTTTATAAGTTAATTGAGCTGATTGAGAAATATTATTTGTGGTAACAGTATTGAATGAATTATTAAAGTCCTGAAGATAGTCATCATCACTTACTACATGTCCTTGAAGCGATCCGGAAAAGTGTTTGCTGAAATTAAATTTTTGATCTAAATTTACTTCACCTCGGTGTTTACCTAGATATCTATTTTCAATTTTATCAGGATTCTCTGTCTTATTAGGTATATTATTTATTGAGTCTATAAAAATATCGTCTTTTGGAATATAAGAGGTTTCTAAAACCCCATGAGTAAAAGTGGATAAAAATCTAAATTCGCCATTGTATTTTGCCCCGCGTTTTGTAATGTATTCCGGTGTTAATGTAGAATCATAATTTGGCGCTATGTTTACGTAGTAGGGCAATTTAAAATCCATACCCGAAATATCTGAACTATTAAATGAAGGATATAGAAATCCTGATTTTCTTTTATTAGTGATAGGGAAACTAAAATAAGGTAAATAAAAAACAGGGATAGGTCCTATGTAGAATAGGTTGTGTTTAGCATATGCCATATCTTTATCTTGATCGATCTCAAGGTTAGATGTTCGAATATGCCAGCTATTTACATATGGTGTACATGTTGTAAATGTAGATTTTTTACAAGTATAAAAGTTTTCTTTTTCTTGAATTATAGTTTTTGAGTGTCCATATGCATAATATTTTGAAGATGCACTTTTTAGATTTGCCATACTAATTCGATAAACCGCATCATTCATAATTCCTGTATGATCTAGCATCTTAAATTTCGCATACCTACCATTCATAACCACGCCTTCTTTTATGAGCCTAACTTTATCAAATAATTCGATTTCTTTAATTTTATTTTTCTCATTGTTAGGATATATTTTGGCTTTTTTAGAAGTTAAAAATTTATCTGCATGAAAGACTTCTACATTGCCTTCAAGAATGGAAATATTATTTTCTAAAATTTCTAAAGTTTCAGAAGTGATTTTGACATGTTTAGCTGAGTTATCATATTTTTTTTCAGTATAATATCCTTTACATTTACTAACAGATGATGGCTGATAATTAAATAGTATGTTTTTTGATAGGGCTTCGATTTCTTCCTGGGATCTTGCATGTGAAGATATGAAAAAAGCCATAATTATTAATAAGAAGACGACTTTATTATTTATCAATATTGAATTAAGAAAAATTTTTCGCATATCTCAATTGTACTAAGTATAAGAAGTAAATAATATATTATTTAGTCATATAATAGAATAAAATTTATTCTCAGAAGTTTTATAATTAATGCAAATTTGTGCACTTTATACTAATTAAGTGTAGTACTATCTTGATAAGTTAAATTAACAAATCATGTAAATAATAGTATTTATGAAAAATTTTTCACAGATTAGGCAATTTTTTTAAGTGTTATTTATGCAACCTACCAACTTCTTTATATATCAAATCTTTCACCGATTTGAAAAAAATCACGGTAAGCATTATATAAATTACTAGAGTTGATGATATTTTTTCCAGGAAATTGGCATAATTTAATTCTAATAAGGCCTTGGCCAGTGCCGATATCTAAACCTTGTGGAGAAATATCTTGGATACTTCCTGGTTGTACATTATCTGATTCTATAACTTCTGTTTGATATATTTTTATTCTTCTCCCTCTATACTCAGCATAAGCAATTGGATTGGGATTTAATGCTCTTATTATTCTATCAATTTTCTCTGCCGATTCTAGCCAATATACTCTTGCCATAGATTTTTCGATTTTTGGAGCATATGTTGCATTTTCATTATCTTGAGGTATGGATTTTATTGAAGAGTAATTTGAGATAGTATTTAAAAGTAAATTACTGCCTAAGGCTGCTTGTTTGTTTGT
>JABSQI010000360.1 GCA_013215905.1 Legionellales bacterium
ACTATAAAATAAATACAATAAAAGAACTAAACGAGTACTGCTATTATGTAGCAGGAACTGTTGGATTATATTTAGTAGAATTGATGAATTTGCATCATCCGTATGAAGGTGATATATTTGAGAAGCAAAAGTCACAAGCTCTGGGCTTTGGAAGATTTCTACAAAAATTGAATATTATTAGAGATTTTCATGAAGATAGACAAAGAGTACAAGGCAATTTCTGGCCTCAAGAACTCCTTGATTCTTACTCTAGTAAAAAAGATTGCTTAAATTTTTTGTGTAAAGATACATTATTATATGATGCAGAGCTGGCAATAAATTTTTACGAGGAACTCCCAGATTTTAACGAATCTTTTGCTTTATTTATTAAATTCATTTTATTTTCTGGCTTAGAATACATCAAAATTTTAAAAAATAACAATCATGTTTTTTCTCAAAACAAAGTAAAGCTCCCCAAGATAATAATTACTTCTTTGTATAAAAAAATATCTACCGTTAGTAAAGACAAATTTATTAGAAACTGCTACGACATCCACACACAAGAACTAGAATCCTATAAAGAACTATTATCAATCTAGGTGCATAGTGACAAACCTAAATTACAAAACACCTAGCTTTTCCAGTACAGATAAGTCTACTCCTCGACACATAACACAATGGCTACAATATACTAAATGTATTACAAAATATTGTAAGGCAACAAATTTAGATTACCAATTAAAATTAATCTGCCAGTCTATAGATCAAGAAGAACAAATATTTATAAGAAAAACTATAAGTCATATAGAGAATACTCCCGCTATTTTTGCTATTACCACCTTAAATTACCAAGCATATCTGGAGTTCAAAGATATTCTTGATAATCTTGAAACTAAACCTATTGGGGAAAATCTACTTTATTCTAGTCACAGCAGTAGAAGCCCTTTTACTTATACAACCATCTATCCCTATTATGAAGAATATAATTGTATTCCAGAACAATATAGATCCTTATTCAAAATATTATTCAAAAGAACATCCATATTCACAATTAACAATCACCAAATCGAGTTAAAAGAGTATTTTCTCCCAACTATTACAGAAAAAGCCCCAGATGTTAATTGAAGAACTAAAATATACGGATGTTTACATTGACAATTTATTCGACCATATTTCTGATTGGCCTTTAGCTGTCTACCTCTCTAGTAATACTCGCCAAGCAAATAGAGGAAGATATGATATAATTTCAGCTGTTCCAGATACAATTATTGTCACATCTAATAATATTACCAGAATCGTATCTAACAAGAAAATAATTTATTCTAAAGAAGATCCTTTTGATATATTAAAAAAGTATACACCTATTAACAAATTAGAAGATAGATTCCCATTTATTGGAGGGGCAATTGGTTTTTTCAGTTATGATTTATCATATAAGATCCATAAACTACCAAGATATATTTTTAATGACTGTACATTCCCTGATATGCTTTTCGGTATCTATAGCTGGGCAGTAATAAAAGATCATGAAAAAAGGCAATGTTTTTTTATTAGCAATAAGGATGATCCTAGTTACTTACCTGTTATTAAGAAATACGCTAGGAAAAATTTACAAGCAAGCAGCATAAAGCCTATTAAGCTATTAGCAAATACTACTTTTAGAGAATATACTACTTCATTTAATAAAATCAAGAACCACATTGAAAACGGGGATTGCTATCAAGTTAATTTATCACAGCGTTTTGAGGGAATTAACCATAATAATTCTTGGAACATATTCAAAAAAATTAAATCTAACAGCACATCTGCTTTTTCTAGCTATTTTAATACAAGGTATGGAGAGATTATATGCCTATCAACAGAAAGAATTATTAAAATACACAAAAGAAAAATTGAGACTAATCCTATTAAAGGAACAATAAGAAAAGATGTATCATTATCTGACCCATCTATAGTCATTAATAAATTATTAAAAAGTGACAAAAACCGCGCGGAAAATTTAATGATTGTAGATCTTCTAAGAAATGATCTATATAACAGTTGTGAGCCAGCATCTATACAAGTAGAAAAATTCTGTGATTTATTAGATATAGGCTCAATATTGCATCTAGAAAGTGTAATAACTGGCAAACTTTTAAATAACTTACATCCAGTAGATACATTAAAATATGCTTTCCCAGGTGGCTCGGTTACTGGAGCCCCCAAATTAAGAGCTATGCAAATATCTGAGTCTGTAGAGTATAGAAGAAGAAATATATTCTGTGGTTAAATATCA
>JABSQI010000361.1 GCA_013215905.1 Legionellales bacterium
TTCACTCAGGTGATTCAACTAATTATAAAGACTTATATAAAAATGAAGTAGAACTCCAAGACTTTATATATTGGTACTCAAGAGTAAAAGTTAAATATAAAATACTAATTGCCGGTAATCATGACATTACTTTAGAGAAGAATTTATTTAATATTAAACAAACATTAAAAGATAATAATATTATATATCTTGAAAATGAATCAGTAACTATAGAAGGTATTAAAATATGGGGTTCTCCATTTACACCTACATTCGGAAATTGGTCATTTATGAAAGCTAGACATAAACTAGGTAAAATATGGAATACTATACCAGATAATACTGATATAGTTATTGTACATGGTCCACCTAAAGGTATTATGGATAGTTCATTTGACTTTAATAATTATATTGAAAGATGTGGTTGTAACGCACTTAAAAATAAAATATTACAAATACAACCTAAATTATTTTTATCAGGACACATACATAATAATAAAGACATTATAAATGCAGGTACGCTAAAACTATCAGCATATAAAACTATCTTTAGTAACGGTTCAGTAGTTACAGACGGTAAGTTTGGAACATTGTCTTCACAAGGTAATATATTAGAAATATAAACATTATGAACGAAGAAGAATTATTAGCTAAAGCAAAAAGCAGATACCCTGTAGGTACTAAATTTAATTCACTAGGAGGTTTTTTAAATTGTGAAATATTTCACAATACTGAATTTAGATTTGAGGCGCCGAGAAGAGGGGGAGGGCGGGAGCGTCGGATGATTCGTGTGCTTGTGAATAACGCATCACATGGAATTATTTATATGAAAAGCTCAAAAGAATGGGCTGAAATTGTATCAAACCCCCAATCAGAAAAAACAGAATTAAACTACGAAATATATTAAAAATCAAACAAATAAAATCAAATAAATATGAAAAATCAAATAATAATAATCATGAGTGTATTGTTAATAGGATGTTCTCAGTATACAGGTAAGAATCAAATAGTAAACAATAATGCATTAGATATACAAATTCAAGGTGATTGGGAGTTAGACTCTACAGTTACTGAAGATAATACTATAGTGCAAGATTATAATAAAACATACTCTTTCATTGATGGTAAGTTCTTTACAATAGTAGGTAATGACGTACATATGAGCAAATATAAATTAAATGGTAAGATAATAGACCTATTTAATAAAAAGAAGCTTATAGATAGTGCTGAGATACTTAAAATCAATCAATCAACACTTGTTTTACAGACAGGTTACTACTATTATGATATAAAGACATTATATTTAAGTAGATAATATTAAAAATAAGACAATCTGATTTCTGACATCATTAAGCAGACCAAAAGAATACCCTTGATTGGTTAAAACACAGGGTTTCGTGGGAAAAAGACTCCAAAACTCAGGTAGTCCCCAGTAGAGTTGATTTACAATTAATAGGAGTAGTCCTGGAGGTACACCTTTTAAGAAAGGTAACCCAACTAACTAGAAGAGGTGTAGTCTACCTCTTTGTTTTTTAATCAATAAATAAAAAATCAATCAAATGTATAGACTATTAATAGGGTTTTGTTTAACTTTACTCGTAAGTATAATAATATACATAATAAAACTAATCAATCATGGAAAATCATAATGAATATATACAAGAAGTTAACGATATATTTGAATTAGCGTTAGAAGATATAAATTATAATGAATGTACTACAACAACTAAGAAGTATTTTGATGTAGATATAGAAAAGATGAGATCGTCTGCTATAGAATATACAGAAAAGTACTTAGAAGAGTTTGGTACTATGGGTATTGCTGAAACTATGACTAATATACAAGCTGGTTTAACAGTAGTGTTAGCTGTAGTATCTGCAGTAGATATTAAAACTAAAGATAGAATATGGGAATTAAACCCTAATAGTATTAACGATTCTAAATTAGCTTTAGGGTTTGATATGAATTAAAAATAAGATTATGAGCAAAGAAGCAAAAGCGATAGAAAGAATTTGGAATACTAGAAATCCTCAACATGATATTAATACTGATACAGGAGATGATATGTTTTGGGGAACAGTACTTATGGTGTTCAAAGACTTCGCCAACGAACAAACCCAACCTTTAAAGGATGAGATAAAGCGATTGAAGAAAGTGATTAGAAAACAAAAAGAAGTAATTGAAAGTTGTCAAATAGGATAAACTAACCCCACCAAAACAATAAACACTTAATGATATGGAATTAGAGAAATTATTAAATAGATGTTACAAC
>JABSQI010000362.1 GCA_013215905.1 Legionellales bacterium
AACTTTGCACTTGTTATTAATTGTAATTGTTTCCTAGTAAGACTAGGTAGCTGCTGATTTTCCATTATTTCTATATTTTAAGTCTTATTTAATATAAAAATATACTAAAATTTTTTATAACATTCACGTTTGTCTTTACAGACTACGTTGTAGTATTTTAGTCTTTAGGAGGTTCCAGCAATTAGTAAGGTTTATACACGACAAAAAATTATAATGGGTCAATCGTGTACCAGATTAGTAATCTGAAATTTATCAAAAGCATTATGCTCAATCAAATAAGCACGAATATAAATAGTAGCTAATTTTGTCATAGAACCAGCGCATCCTTGGATTGGATAATTCAAGCTAGCTCTTTCTAATTTGCCTTTTAATTTATTATATTCTGTATAATCATTAGTTCTTCTAAGATGTTTCATTTCTGCTACATGTGGAAAATAATACTTTCTATTAGTATGTTTATCCATAACTATAAGTTTATCTCTCATAGCAATTAATTTGCATCTTTTAAAATACCTTTTAAGTCCAGGAAAAGCTTTGAAATAAGCAATATATACTCTATCTCCTTGAGACTTAGGAATTCCTAAGTTCTTAGCTATAGTAAATCCTGTTCCTCCATAAGCCAATGCAAAATTAGCTGCCTTAGCTATTTGTCTTTTATCTTTATGATACTTCTTAATATCAGATAAAGATAATTTTGCTAATTCAGGAAAAAGCTTGCTCGCAACATAACTATGCAGATCTCCACCACCTGATGTATAAAATGCAATTAAATCTTTATCTAATGATTTATTTGCTAAGATTATTGACTCTTGGCCAGAATAATCTGCATTAACTATCTTATATCCTTCTGGCGAATCAAATGCCATACGATACTCTTTATTAGATGGAATGTTTTGGAGGTTTGCATTTTTACTTGATATTCGACCTGTCTTCTTTATTTGAGAATAAGAACTATGCACTCTTTTAGTAATAGGATTAATATATTTAAAAAACTTAATCCCAAATGTAGTAACTGATTGTTGTAATTCAGTATACCTTAAATAAGTATTAATTAACCATCGATAATCATCATTAAGATTTTCTCGTGTTAGTATAGTTCTTAGCTCTTTAGCTTCTACTGTCTTTGTCATTTGTTTGGTTGTCTTGCTTTCTGCTTCCGGGCAAATACCTAAACTATCGAAAAACGCTACGACCTGTTTAGGAGATGACCATTGTATGCCACAAGAAATTCCCTCACTAAATAAACTCAATTGTTTATTAGCGAATGCTGGATACTTTTCAATTACACAAGTATTAAGAATCTCTTCAACTTCTTTGTGCTTTTCAAGTGCCTTTTCATACGCTATTGTCCATACCTCTTTATTAAAACATAAACCTTTTGTTTCTATGTCTCCAAGAGATAATAGGAATTTCATTTCAAGATTAAAGCAATTCATTAATTCTTCAACATGAAGTTTTTCTAATTGCAATTCCTTGATGAGCATTGGATACAAAATATCTTCTGCTCCATACTCTATTTGTCGTTTAGTAAATTGTCGATTACTAATTGACAAGAACTCTAATCGAGTAGACTTATTCACATATACTCTTAAGTATCGTTGATTAAGCTGATCCAATGAGTTCCGTTTGTTTAATCCATTATATAGAATCTGTTCTGCAATCATAGTATCATAAACCTTAGTTAATCTGATACCATAATTCACAAGAAAATGCTTATACTCAAACTTAATATTATGACCTACTAATATCTTAGTTGCTAAGAGTTCTAATAACTCTCTACAATCTATAACTCGTATATCAATAATATATTGTTTATGCTCATCGCCAACTTGTAACATCACAATTTTAGATAAATATGGATCTAAGCCCTCAGACTTGCCATATTTGCCCTTAAACTTACGAGTGGTCTCAATGTCCACTCCAACTGTTTTAAGGTCTCTAACATAGGAAATACAGTCTTCTAGACTAGCATTTGTTACTTCTTCTACTGAATATGGAGCAACAAACAAATAATTTACTTTCATATTAGTAATTTAATAATTACTTCAATAATTGAAAATAGTTTTCAAATAAAGTTACATATTTAATAGCTTCATTTGCTGGAGTTCTAAGTTCATTGGCAGTTAGACGTAGATCCCCCTAAACATGTGAGGAAAACCCGTTCATTATGCGCGTTTTGTTCCGTGTCAGTTGGACGTAGATAATCCTAAACTACTCAAACATGCGGGGCGAACCCCGTTCATTTCGTG
>JABSQI010000363.1 GCA_013215905.1 Legionellales bacterium
CCAAACAGATACAAAATAAAATGGTGTAAGTAAAAGAGAATTTTGATAAATTAATAAGGGAATCAGGTATGACAGAAAGGCAAGGTCGAACCTTTAAACCAGAAAGTGTCTTCCAGAAGCATCTCGATAAATTAGGTACAGATATCGAACACGCTATCCAATGGCAAATGAATAATAGAATGTAGGTAACTTACCCTAAAGAAAATATGTTATCTTTTTTAGCATAATAACTGATTTTTGTTGTGTTTCTTTGTAGATCGCAAGAAAAGGCCACTTCCTGGCAACTTGGCAACCCATCATCCTTCTATGGCACAATAATAGACAGACTTGTTGCTATATAGGGTCTTTGGGAACGAGCGTGCAGGCCCAATTAGTTCATAACAGTATTAGATTTGGCATCACTTGTGCTAAGAAATTTTTATCTTTTCATCCTGAGTTAGCTTTACTTGAAAATATATAATTCTATTTTATGACATTTATTGATTTTTGATTAAATATTTTGCTGATTTTTAAATGATTAAAATGATTTTCAGTTTACAGAGGATAGAGTATAACTATAATTTGAGTAACGACCTTGTGAATAAACCCAATAGGTGGTTTTGAAATTCCTTAATACAAAGATTTTTATTTCACAACGAGTATAATGTTCCTATTTTAATGTTCGAATGAATTTAAGCAAAATTTTGCATCTTTTGTGATTAATTTTTTCATATTACTAAATGATATGTATTCTTGCGGGCTTCTTATAAATTTTTTAATTTGAACCATAAGATATTTACCATAGATATCCTTATTAAAATCGAATATATGGACTTCTAATATATATATTTTATTTATATCAAAGTAACACATTCCTCTATATTCTTGGCTATCGAAATACACTAAGCAACTATAAACACCTTTAGGAATTTTAATAGATTCTTGAATAATTAAATTTGCTGTTGGGAATCCAAATTTCCTTGCTTTTTGTTTTCCTTGTTTTACTATACCGATATATTTCAATTTTTATTTTATTTTTTCAGAATAAGTAACAAGATATCAAAATATAACCATCAATACAAATAAATATTTATAGTAATTTTTCAAAGTAAAAAATTTTATATATTATAAAGAGTTATATTTGCATATGTTACTAATAAAATAGGCCATTGCATATTACTAATGAGAACATCTAGACTTACGACATAGCCAATAATTTCTAATATGCGCACATGACAACAAAATACCGCCCATAATATTAACTATAACGCTGTTTGTGAAAATTTCATCTCCATGTCCATGCCCATGATTAGCACAATCATGATGTGCTAATAAAATATAATGCGAAAACGCTTCATATAACGCAACTGTAATTAACAAACCAAGGCCTATTATACTCAATATTAATATAACCTTATCTTTGTGCTGCCTACATCCTAAGAAAACCGCTGTAGCTGTAGTTGGCAAAACAAATAAAATCATCCATAAATGAAAATCATGCTTAACCCAAATTGTTGTAGATAGAATTGGAAATAAAGCCACTGCTATAGGAGTTAACAAACAATGAATAGCACAAATAAATGACATGCTAACTGCAAGGAGATCTAACAACCCATGGTGCCTATGACTTTTAAATTTCGAATTTAATAAAATCATAAATTACCCAACCCCAAAAAATTTACTTGACAAATTTAGATAACATATAAATTTAGCATGAAACATTATAAATGTATACAAATTTTTATATTTACTGCATAAATGTTCTAAATTAGTACCAATTATGAACTAAACAACGAAACTCAAGCTCCGTTCTTCAGGGTGGATGTATTTGACACAGTATGCGAATTTTGATGAATTATTTATCCTCTTTTTTGTCTGTTTAATCTGGAATATTATCATCTGCATTTTTTAAAAGAGCATTGTCTTTTTTTGGTTGTATTAACTATCTATCTAAAAATAATTTTTAGATCTGCTTAATATTGTAAGTATTAAAATGTTATAAACTGCTAATCTATTAACTAGAGCATAAACGCCGTATTTCACTAAAATTTTAGAATAAGTAAAAGAAAATAGTGATGTTATTAGAATTAATAAACTGAATATAACTTTATCTAACAAATCTATGTTTGGTTGAATAATAAAATATAAAATAAAAAGGGTGTGCTACTTCCCCGAAAAGTTACACCTCGAGATTCCGCTAAAATGTGTTTTATTTTTTATATATTTTAAAAATTTAATTTCGTAAATATAATAATAAATGTTTTTCT
>JABSQI010000364.1 GCA_013215905.1 Legionellales bacterium
CAAGGATTATAATATTTTTCAATAAAAAATAGTTGTTTTAAATGGAAATAACAGGGTTAGATGGTTTGTTATTACTAAATTTTTGTTTTGATTATACGCTTAATGTATAAATATATCGCAAAAATATTTTTTATAACTTTAACCACTCAGTTAAAATATTTACAAGATCTTCAATGCCAATATTTTTAGGGGTTGAGTAAATTTGTAGAGTAATTGGATTGTAATATTTACCAAGTTTTTCTACGGTTTCCTGTAACGTTGAATTTCGTGCATTTTTGGATAATTTATCCGCTTTGTTAAGTAAAATATGAGTAGGAATATCATAAGTATGACAAAATTCTAGCATTTGGATATCCGTCGGTTTTAATGGGTGGCGAATATCCATTATTAAGATAATTCCTACTAGTGGGTCTCGTGTAGCAAAATATTCTTCTAAGAGGATGCTCCATTGTTTTTGAATTGATTTGGTAACTTTTGCATACCCAAAACCTGGTAAATCAACGAAATTCTTGTGCTCAACAACAGAAAAAAAATTAACTAGTCTGGTTCTGCCGGGGGTTTTACTAACTTTAGCAATGTTAGAGCCAGTAATAGAGTTGATAACTGTTGATTTTCCGGCATTGGATCTACCAACAAAAGCCACTTCAAGTTGGGTATCTTTGGGAAATTGTGAAGTATTTGCTGCACTTTTTAAAAAACTGGTTTTGGCAAATTTCCTGAAAGACATATTAATATAGTAATGTTGTGATCTGGATGATTAAGTCGAATTTATCAAATTATGATACTTTATTTTTAAAGTCTAAGCAAAATTAGTATTCGGTTTAATTTGTTATATAATAAACAATGTTAAGGATAACAATGAGTTAAATTATTAAGGAATGAAATATGAACCGAATTTTAATGTATATGGTAGCTCTTGTTGGCATTATAGGAAATGCTTATGGGGCAGCGACTATTCAAGAAGGGCAGCATTATCAAAAATTAGCCTCTCCTTGTAAGCTTGAATGTGAGGGGAAGGTAGATTTACAAGAATATTTTACTTTTGTGTGTCCTAGTTGCTATAAACTGGAGCAGAGTATGAAAGATTGGTTAAGTAGTAAGCCAAAAAATGTTATATTTAGTAAAATCCCTCTCACTCTTGGTGCTAAGGCGCTAAAAATGCAGGCAAAGGGTTACTATGTTGCAAAAATTTATGATAAAGAGCAGCAATATGTTGATATGATGTTTAAAAAAATTCATCAAGATAGCAAATCTATGGGTTCTCAAGGAGCGATATTAGGGGTGTTAGAGGCGATTGGTATTGCCAAGAAAGATGCTTTACAAACTTTGAATTCATTTTCTCTTGAAATGAAAATAGAAGAAAATGAGGCAAAAATGATCAAAAGTAAAATTTTTGCAATGCCAACAATTGTGATTGGCGGTAAATATAAAACTGATCCAAGTATTGCTGGAGGCTTTGATAATTTTTGGAATGTAGTTGATCATATTATTGTACAAGTTGATGAAGAAAATAAGAGTTAGTGTATATGAGTGCGAATTTGCTACTTAATGATTTAAATGAACAGCAATGCTTAGCTGTATCAGCAAAGCCAAACAATATGTTAGTGTTGGCAGGAGCAGGGAGTGGAAAGACGAGGGTATTGGTTCACAGGATAGCTTGGTTAATTCATCATGAGAATTATTCTCCATACTCTATATTGGCAGTTACTTTTACTAATAAAGCAGCTGGTGAGATAAGAGGTAGAATTGAGTCATTGTTACAAATTACTACTTCAGGGATGTGGGTTGGAACTTTTCATAGTATCGCTCATAGATTACTTAGATCTCATTATTCTGAAGCGGGATTAGAGCAAAATTTTCAAATATTAGATTCAGAAGATCAAAAAAGACTAGTTAAAAGAGCAATTCAATCTTTAAACTTAGATGATAATACTTGGTCTCCAAAAGAAGCGCAGTGGTTTATTAATAATAAAAAAGATAAAGGGATAAGACCGGAAGATATATTAGTAAACGCTGATTATCATACTCAGACTATGGCGAATATTTATACTGCTTATGAGGATCTATGTAAGCAAAGTAATTTAATAGATTTTGCTGAGATTTTATTACGGGCTTATGAGCTTTGGTTAAAAAATCCAGAAGTACTGCAAAATTATCAAAATAGGTTCAAAGCTATTTTAGTAGATGAGTTTCAAGACACTAATACTGTACAATATAAATGGCTAAAATTATTAGCAAATGA
>JABSQI010000365.1 GCA_013215905.1 Legionellales bacterium
CTAATATTGAATTTAAAGGGGATTACATCAAACATAACATGTATAATTCAGTAAGCACTCGGTAAACCACGTACTATTTTTTCAGGTTTACCCAATTAGAAGGCAATAGTTCCTTTAGTTTATTAGCTTTATGTTCAGATATATTTTCTATAACATTAGTAAGCCACTCTAAAGGATTAACGTCATTAACTAGACAACTAGCGAAAAAAGAATAAAACATGGCATAATCTTGAGCTGCATTATGACTTCCTGCAAAAAGATAATTCTTCCTACCTATAGCTAAAGGTCTAATCTTATTTTCAATATTATTGTTGTCAATCTCGAACCTACCATCATCGATATACCTCTTTAAATTACCAAAAATATTAAGAGTGTAATTTATAGCTTTTGAAATAAGACTTTTGGGTAATGTCAAACTCTGGTTTTTCTCTAGCCACACTTCGAATTCGTTCAATAAAGGTAAAGAACTTAGCTGTCTTTCTATTTTTACAGAGTCTTGATCCAACTCATCTTCTCTAATTTCTCTTTCTATGAGATATAGTTTTTGTATTAGATTCAAAGCGTAACTAGCCCTTGACACATCGTTTTCCAATGCTTTTTCAAAATATCTTCTAGCATGAGCCATGCAACCTAACAAGGTTATTTCACCTTTAGTTTGCAGATTTTTATAAACCTTATATCCGTCCGTTTGAAGTGTTCCGCTAAAAGTTTTTAAGAAATTCTCAGGAACTTTTCGAGCCCTCCCTTTATCATATTCGAAGATAACTAACCCTTTTACAGGATTTCTATAAACCCACATATATCCTTGATGTAAAGTCTTTTTTTTACTTTTATCTTGAACTTTTATAGGGGATTCATCTGCTTGAAGATAATCTGAATTTTCTAACAATTCTGTTCTTAAACATTCGTATAATGGACTCAATAAAGTACCCATTTTACTACACCATCCACTAATAGTAGAAGAACTTACTCTTAACTCTTCTCTTTTAAATATTTTTAATTGTCTATATAAAGGTAGATGATCGACGAACTTAGAAACCAAAATATACGCCAACAGACTAGAGCCTGCATTCCCTTTTGGTATAGGTAAACTGGGTAGTTCAGCAATTTGAATAACAGGATTGTCTTTTACTTTATATTTGGGTCTTATTATTTTCTTAACAAATATTAAAGA
The DNA here is from genome assembly GCA_013215905.1 of Legionellales bacterium. Next base: position 1,175 of record JABSQI010000365.1, read on the forward strand.
AGGCTTCATTTCTAGTGTTTCTGTAATTTCTTCGCCTATTTTCACAGCTCCTTTTGGTATATTTTTAGGTTCCAATATCACTTCAACTCTTGGTAGATGACTAGGAATAGGTAATCTCACAGGTTTAGAAAGTGTTTTTTTAGCTAAAGAACGAGTGTAAGAAACTTCTTGTTTTTCTTCTTCTTTTTCACCTTCTGTATTTCCTTGAACATCATCAAAAAGACTCAATTGAATACAATTAGGGTCTGTCGGTATGAATCGTTCTGTTTTAGCTCCAAAAACAAGACGCTTTAAGCTATCTAATTCATCTTTTATGACATTGTAGTTTAAAAGTAATTTCTCATACTTTTCTTCTGTAACAATTACTGCTTCATACTTATGTTTATTGGGTTCTATCACTATATAAAGATACGTAAAACACGTTGTTTACACAAGTTAAATCACCTCAAATAGCGTTTGTTTTTTAAGATATTTACTACACTAATTCCATCTATTATCAGAATTAATTCGGTGTAGGTGAGTTTTATGAAACAATCTGTCACATCATATTCGGGTAATTTAAAAACACCTTTTTCTAAGCGTTTATAATACAATACAAACCCAGCTCCTGTCCAATGTAAAAGCTTTATTTTATCTCTTTTTTTATTTATGAAAACAAATATTTTAGTAAGACTTAAACCTTCTGATGTAGTAGAATGAATTATACCACTCAAGCTATTAAAACCTCTACGCATATCTGTAGGGTTTGAATAACAATAAAACTCATTGTGACTTCCTAATGCAAACATATTTAATTAAATTGATGAAAGTCAAAATTAAGTAACATTTTAGAGTAAATCAAGATGTGAGTAGCCGAGCGCTTACAAATAAATTAATAGAATTAGTAAACATTACTCCCTTTTGGGGATGAAACCTAAAGAGACTATTTAAAATAAGAGTTCATTAACACGATGGTTTAAATGAACCTGTTGAAACTAAAACTATTTGTTTTTTTTCACACATTATATTTATTATATGTTTTTTTTTAAATCAAAACCTTCTAAAAATTGAAAAATTTCAAAGTTTT
>JABSQI010000366.1 GCA_013215905.1 Legionellales bacterium
ACTGATAGTGACCCTCTACTTAGGTACCTAGTGTTTGAAAATAAGACCTGTACCCAAGTATAGTCACCCCCCCATTTAGTTTTTAATTTCCTAAGTAAGACCAGGGTCTAAAGGCATTTACACTAGTTTTCACGTCTTTAGTATTTAAAATTACAAAATAGATGTTAGGTAATACAAATTCATGGTCGAAAAAATTAGTTCTGTGATATTTTTTGTAATTATTTACGAAAATTTCGATTTTGTCGGCCTGCAGCGCCAAAAAGGTAATAATTTTCCGAAAATATTTCTTCAAAATTGCAGCCTCTATTTCGCGCATTTCGGGAATGAATATTAGACCAGCACCCGAGTATAAAGCCCAACCTTATACTTTTGTCCCTAACGGATGAAAATAAACCCTGGGCTTATTCACGAGACTTTACAGTTATTGTGTCTGATTTTGTCAGAGCCCCAGGAACGACGAGCCGCCCACTCGCGTTTTCGATGAGATCGCCGCCTCGCACCCCCTGTTGCAAACGACGCGAGAGACCAAAGGAAGTTCGAGCTCGGGGAGGCCTGGAATACCGTCGTTTACCATAAATGTAAGTGTGTGGTGAACAGAGTTCGAAATTTCAATGTTTTTATAGAAAGCGTTGAAAATAGATGATTTTTTTTCAGTATTTTCAAAATCGAGTGAAATTTAAAATTTTCAAAAATGCTTAAAATTTCATGTTTTTTTTTTGAAATTTTTCTTTTTTTTATACTTCCGGTACATTGAAAAACACTTCCAAAAAAACGGCCAGTAAAAGTATTTTAAATTTAAATTTTTAGACACACGCGTGATTTTGAAAGGCGTGCGCTCTTAACAAATTTGATTTTTTATATTTTTAATTAAATTTTCATTTTCAACTCGTTTTCTTTCAACACAAAAAACCGAAATAAAACAATCGTTTTTTATTTCGGTTTTTAATAATTTTAAAAAGAATATCTCACTTAAAAAACATTTTGATCTTTGTAGGTGACAGATTCCTACCGTAAAGCTCCTAGTATACATCAATATCTAGTATAGGACGTTTTTCATATTAGTAGAATTGAAAGAAAATAGGACCACCTCTAGTATAAGACCATATTCCTGGTTTGATATTTTAGAGGGAAAATAAATCACCCTTTTTAACATCGATAACTCTTATAAATTATTGCTATTTACCAGTGTTTTGTCTACTAAACTGACATTTTTGTAAATAAAAATGTATTAAATAAAAAGTTTAAAAAATTTGCCTGCGGCCTGTAACAACCTAAAGTTTAACATTATTTTGAAATATGAAAAGAATAAGCACATCTTTTTTTGCAAAATTTTATAAATTTAAGGCCACCTAGTATAAGACATCCACCACCATATTTTGGTCAAAATGAATAAAAATAAGACCTGGGTCTTATACATGGAACTTTACGTTAAGTATGCAGTTAAATATCTCTACAAGTTTTTGATATGAATTCTATTTCATTCGAAATCGAAAAGCTTTAACCCCTTTAATACTATCATATTTTTTCAATGAAGATTGAAGATCTGTTGTTATGTTTTCATCATTATAAATTATAACATTTTTTATGATATCCAAAAGTTTATTTTTACATTATTTTCACTATTAAATAAATATATCATAATGTTATACATGTATTTTTATAATTTATCATTAATTAAGTTACTTATAAACGGAAAGCAGCGCAAGTGAATTTTTTGAGTTTTTTTTAGGGAGGGTGGTCGAAATTTTTATCCGAGATCGATCAGAAAGGTAAGAAAAATTGTGTCCACTAGTCTGGAATTTTTTTTTCGCCTATTAGATAGGAATCATCATGATACTTTGCAATATAAAAAATCTCTCTATATGAGAATTTTTTTCAAAAATATCATGAATTTCAGCGAATCATGAGTTGTGTTTTACACACTATTTAACGGATTTAATAGTATATATGAATGATTTTTTCGATTTTTTTGTTTGGGTTGAAATTTTGCCATACTCATTTTCTATGTGTTTTTGGATAAATACTTTTATTGTGGTGATTTTAAAACATTATGGAGGTTTTATTTGATAGATTTTTTTCGAAAAGGGAGTGAATAATTTATTTTTTGCCGTAATACACATTTATTATTTGAAAGTGTGTTTGTTTCTTGCAGGATACTGGTCTATCTTCAGCTAGTACTAGAAGTCCACATAGAAGATTCCGATAAGTAGTTACATATTTATTTTGAGCTTTGCTACATG
>JABSQI010000367.1 GCA_013215905.1 Legionellales bacterium
CTGGTGCAATAATTACAAATTGTGGATGGAGATCCTCTGCTTTGGTTACCCCATTAGTGTGGCTATCTACAGGAGTATTGTTTTATTCTGCAATATTATTTGAAAACGTTTTACTTACAGATGTATTTACAAATTTCATTACAAATCCTGCAAATTTAATCTTAATGCTTGGAACATTACAAATAAGTTTAGGTAGAGGGTGCAAATATACAATCTTTGATGCAACTAAAGAAATGTGTTTTATTCCACTATCAAAATATGAACAACGCAAAAGTAAAGCTATTGTTGATGGAATTGCATCAAGACTAGGAAAATCCTTTGGCTCAATATTTTATATTATCCTACTGCTTTTATGCGGAAATATATCTGCAACAATCCCATTCGTCTCAATTATAATCATTGGTCTAACTTTGCTATGGATATATTCAATTCTAAAACTATATAAATTGGTTCCAGGGCTCCAGGAATCTACTAATAGTTTACCTACCAAGGACAACCATTCTCAAATATCTCAAACAACAAATACTATAACTCAGAGTTAAGATTGTTAATAAAATTAAAACTATAAGTATTAATCTCTAGCTATAGTTCCCTCAATAAACTGATATACTCTAATAATCACTGTTAATAAAACTAATGCAATGAATATCGTTGATATTAATGGCGTATAATCGTTCAAACACAGCATCAAGATAAAAAACACAAAAGCTTCTGCTCTTTCAATTAAACCTGGGCTATAATAAAAACTTTTATTAGTCGAATTCTCTGTAAATATTCCAACAACCAGAAAAGATGTAACGCATAATAAAATACTCCCTAGCATTAAAATGCAGTACACAGAATTCTGTAAAGGATTTATCAAATATATTGAAAATACAATTGAAAACTCTACAAATCTATCAGACACAATATCAATTACAGATCCTATATTAGAACATTTATCAATGAATCTAGCAATATACCCATCAAGCATATCACACAAACCAGAACCTATAAATAACAATACAGCTTGCCATATATAACCAAAATAAACCAAAACAACCCCAAATACCCCCAAAACTGCAGCTAATAAAGTATAAAAATTAGGATTATTAGAAACAAATTTAACTGCTACCAAAGAAACTGGCCGCAATATCAATTTACTACTAAAAGGTTCAATATATCTTTCAATCATAATAGAAAGACATTATTACATAGTTATTATATAAGGACATTATTTCTTTGATAGCTCACTAATTTATATATTTTTTTATAACAAGTAAGTCTTTATATAAACAAAAAGTACAATAAATCTCTCTTGGTAAACTTTTAATATTCTCTATACTTAAATCAACAATTATTTACAATATATTAAGAGTGGGACTTAGATGCATAACCCAATGTATTACCTTAGAAAGTGGTTACTATATGAACCAGAAAGCAGTTTTCACTCATCACTTTCAGATTTTGATAGGATTATGTTCGAAATAAGGCCATGTGATGTCTTATTAATAGAAGGAAGAAGCAGAATTAGTAATGTTATAAGAATGGTGACCGCAAGCCCGTGGACCCATGCATGCATTTATATTGGCAGATTACATGATATAAATAATCCATTATTAAGAAAGAGAGTAAAAGAAAGCTATTCATGTTCACCAGATGAACAACTAATTATAGAAAGTATCCTAGGAGCTGGGACTGTTGTAAGACCTGCTTCAATTTATAAAAAAGAACATATAAGAATTTGTAGACCAAACGCTCTATCTATAGAGGATTCACAAGCAGTTATCAGCTTTGTTATAGGAAGATTAGGTATAGACTATGATATTCGTCATATAATTGATTTAATGAGATTCTTATTACCTTGGAGCATTTTACCAAGAAAGTGGCGCTCAACTCTATTTCATAAGAAACCTGGCAAGCCTACACAACAAATTTGTTCTTCAATGTTAGCTGAAGCATTTATGTCTGTAAATTATCCCATACTACCAATAGTTAAGCATGTGAAATCTAGGGAGTTAAAATTTCTTCAAAGAAACCATAAACTCTTTACTCCAAGCGACTTCGATTACTCACCATTTTTTGAAATCATTAAATACCCAATTGTAGAACTACATCAACAATCCGTTTACAAAAACCTACCTTGGGAAAAACAGTGACATTGGATATTCACCATGTCTAAAGATAATTGGTTATATTAACAAGAATATTAGTTTTCTTTAGATTTATACTAATGAATATCAAATATTCATA
>JABSQI010000368.1 GCA_013215905.1 Legionellales bacterium
GGAACATGATATTGGAATTGAGATTCATGAATTCCTAATAAAAAAATAATATAGTAAATGAAACACAGAGTAATTGTTTGACTATAAATGCAAAAAACTAATATTTAAAACGCTAGTTTGTTAGGAATGAGATAAATATTTAATCAAAATATAGTAATAACTGAAAAAATACACTCAGAATCTAGGTAATATTATTTTAAATTACCTAATTATATTTGTCATAGACAACGTATTTTAATAAGTGACATGATATTAAATTTTCTTGAACTATGTAGATTTTATAAAATATCTTATCAAGATAAGCCTTGATGGTACTAAATATGGTTCTATTTTCCATTATTACTAAGTGCGATTAGACTTATATTTGCCGATTAATTTAATTTGTCAGAATTTTTATAGAATACTGATAAGGGAATTTTAGCTTGAAAAATTGCATTATGCATAATCTTTGTTTGGATATATTTTATACTAAATTGCTGTGAAGAGAAATCCAAAGCATAGTTTTGTGGAGTGGGCATAGTTAGATAATTATTAAATAATTAATAGGGGAAATGTTATGATTTCTACCCGACAAAAAAATTAGCTTCTCTAGGATACACTGTTAAAGAAATCAAAGGTTGATTCACGTATTGGAAAGAACAAAGCTATCTTATTTCTAATAAATGAGATGAAAATAGCTTTTATTGTTTAAAATTATAACAAGGATAAACGTAACAATTTATCTATATGAGACATAACCCTATCTAATAGACGCAAGGCTTGCTATTGTACAAGATAGTTTACCAAGTGTATGGCGAGTTCATCACATTGGAGCGCCTTAGACATGGGCTTAGACTATATTGGAATAATTGTCTTTTTCAAAATAAGATTTAGATTTATTAGAAAGATATGTGTTCTCCGAACGGTAATAAAACCCTTCTCTACTGATAAAGTATATATCTCGCACTTCTCAAAGTAGTTTAGAATCTATAGTATCGATGAATTGCTCGCATTTATTTTGTACATGATGTGATTCAATTTTACTAACGCCTGACAAACATAATATCAAACAATAATTCTTATTATTAGGATTTTTCAATATACCATTAATATAATTTTCAATATCTTCAAATCCATGCCTATTTGACACTAATCCTGGCATAGGACTTGCTACATTCATGTCAAATGTTATTACATTTAAGTCATTAATTTTCGCAGAATAATGGTTCTTAGAATCTTCTCCGGGGATTTTTAACAAAGGGTACTTTATAATAGGATTTTTGAACGAGTGATCGTTCTTTATTAAAACAGCTAGAGTAATTATTTCATCACAAATCCAAGTAGTATCAAAAAATTCACTCAAAAAATGTTCTTGCTGTTCTTCATTGTCGACATTAAGTGTATAGCCATCATTATTGAATGTTTCTTTCAGTTTATTGTTATAAACTTTTAGTAGATCAGCTTTTTCAAGGAAATTGTTTCTTGGTATAGCCTTTCCTACAAAAAGTGTATTAATTATTTCAGATAGTCCTAGCCCTAAGTCTCTATTATGATTCGTAATTTGATTTGATTGTTTATAAATATTGTTTTTGTGATCTTTAAAATATACTCCTAAAGTTTTTTTAGATGGAATTTTAAACTTATACATGGTTTTTGAAGGTGTAATTCTTTCTAATTCAATGTTGTCTGAATAAATATTTTGTTTTATCTTAACTAAAGTATTAATGTGTCTTTTTTCTATAGCAGGAGTATAAAAAACTCCTACAAGTTTAATTGGACTATCTTCATCCATAGCAGTGTATATTCCAGGTTTGGAAAATATTCTATATTCGTTTTCATACTTCCATTTATTAGATTTAAATGTAATATTTTCAATATTAATATAAAGATTTTTTTGGAGTTCAAATATATTTTGAGGAACATTGTTTTGGTAGAAAGAATTCATTGACCTACCAATAGCTGATGAAGAATATGTAATTTCGATGGGGTAATTATTGTTTTGCAATTCGTATATTAAAGCTAAGCCTTTTAAATTATCTGCATAATGAGCAAACATAAGTTGTGCAGCATCATCAGAAAATACTGAAATTTTTGACATACAAAATATTCCAACAGATGAATAAATAATATTCTCTATTAATAATTTTGTATATTCAGACATTTCCTCATCGGATTTGCTAACATGCTTGCCTTCAAAAAAAAAATCGTTTTTTTAGATAGAATTTCCATATATCTAGCTATTTCTTTGTGC
>JABSQI010000369.1 GCA_013215905.1 Legionellales bacterium
ACTAATAGGAGACTTTATTTTAGCAGTTTTAGTAAGATGATACTCAAGGAATATATCTATATTCTTATCAAATTTCCAGGCAGTTCCGCAAATGAGTTGGCCAGTTAGGAGGCTTTGATTAATAGTAAGAGTAGATTGTTGCTCCGATAGATTTAGTTCTGGAAATCTTGAGGTAAACTGTTCTAGAAAAGAGGCTTGATTGCCAAGTATGGAACGTAGAATATTTATTTCCACTTTAGAAATTGATTTATACTTAATATGTGTAATTCCAAGACCGGAGCCTAGGTATAAATTTATCGTATTTTTTATTGGGAAATCATAAAAGCACTTTGCTAGAATCATGTTTAGTTGCATTTCATTTTTAATACTAGTGATTGAAGGATTTATTTTTCCTGAAGTGTCAATATTTAGATTCAGATTTAATGATGTACTTATAGTCCTAATTGTATTCACAAGTTGAGTAATATCTATATTTCCAGAAGAAAGATCTATATTTGTGTTTTTTACGGTAGTGTTAATATCGAAGTTCATTCTACTAATTTCTGCCCCATATCGAAGACGATTTTTCTTATATCCTACTAAGAATGAATAACTGAAAGCTTTTGAATCTATCTTATCTTTTAAAGTTATTTTTTCTATAGAGTCTAAAGCTGATATTTCAAGGGAGACATTTCTCTTAGCAGTTGGAGAATTTGCAATATAATAATTTCCACCATGTATATAAACAAAAAAACTCTCTTTAGCTTGAATATTTGGTGAGCTGAAAATAACTGCTAAAATGAATAGAGTGGTTACGAAGTGCATACCTATAAGCTAATTAAATTTAATTTTAGTTTAAATAAATACATATTATCAATTAGCTATGTAAGATTGTCAATTTCCATGATCTAGTAAAATATATATTTAAAATATACATAGTAATATCAATTTGTTATATTTGTGCTAAATAAATTGGAACTCATACTGTATGAAAAATCAATGGTCTGGATATTTAGGATTCTTAATAGCTGTAGCTGGGGCAGCTATTGGTCTAGGTAATATATGGAAATTCCCATATATGGCTGGAGAGAATGGCGGTAGTTCCTTTGTTATTATCTATATGCTCTTTGTGTTTTTCTTTGGTATTCCTCTAATGTTAGCTGAAATGATCATAGGGAAATGTGGGGGTAGTGATCCAATATCTAGTTTTATAGCTATAACGAATAAAATAGATAAAGGAAAAATATATGCAAAATTTAGTTGGATTTTGGTGGTAACTTCAATATGTATCTTGTCATTTTACAGCGTAGTTGCTGGATTTTCTTTAGCTTATCTCTATAAATCTATATTAGGTAGCTTTGTAGACTTAAATCCACAAGAGATTAAACATACTTGGAGTATGCTAATAAACTCTCCTTTTGAAATAATAATTTGGAATGTACTATTTTTATTAATTAGTATCATCGTAGTTATTAGAGGGATCAAAGATGGGTTAGAGAAAGCAAATAAGATATTGATGCCAGCCTTATATGTGATTTTAGGATTACTGGTCTTATATGCTTACTCCTTAGATGGATTTGGTCAAGCTTGGAATTTTATGTTTGGCTTTCGAATTGAACAGATATCTGCTTCAGATATTATTGCTGCTCTTGGGCATGCTTTTTTTCATTGGCAGTGGGTGCTGGTTGTTTGATTGTTTATGGCTCATATCTGCCAGATCAAAATAAAATTGGAATAAATGTATTTGTTATATCAATTATGAGTGTATTAGTAGCTATGATGGCAGGAATTGCTATTTTCTCAATAGTTTTTACTTATAATTTACCACCTACAGGGGGACCGGGATTAATGTTTGAAGTTCTACCAATAGCTTTTGCTAAAATGCCTTATGGATATTTTGTAGGTACAGGCTTTTTTATTATGCTATTATTTGCAGCTTGGACCTCATCAATTTCTTTTATAGAAGTTTTAGTCTCGGTTAGTCAGGAAAGGTTAAAATTATCAAGATTTAATTCTTCAATTTTAGTGGGGGTATGTGCTTTCATACTTGGATTAGGTTCAGTTTTTTCATTTAATTATTTTAAAGAACCGATATTTTTAGGGCGTAATTTTTTCTATATGATTACAGATTTATCTACCAATATTTTACTACCATTGTCTGCTATATTAATTTCTATATTTGTTGGTCATGTTATTCCTAAAAAATTATTGTTACCTGGATTATCTTTTAAAAAATT
>JABSQI010000037.1 GCA_013215905.1 Legionellales bacterium
ATAATTTAGAAAATATGAGATTTTTAAATTATATCTATAGGATCTACATCTAAGATCCATCTACTTTTATAATCTAGTTTTATTTCTGCAATCATTGGCATTATTTTTTGCAACATTTTTTGCATTTGTCCTCTTGATTGAGACTGTACTAATAAATGATTTCTATACTTACCGTTACTCTTCTCACTAATTGCTGGAAATGGACCAAATACTTGAATATTTTTTTGTAGTTGTTTTTGTAAAATTTTATTAATTGCAACCAATATCTTTTCGGAATCAATCTTTGTGCTTGACTCAGCCAAAAACAACGCGTGAGTACTGCATGGTGGTAAATTAGTCGACTCTCTTTCATTAAGTAACATCTCTAGAAAAGATTTGTAGTTATTCTGTCTTAGGCAATTTAGAATCTCACTATTTGGATTGTGAGTCTGAATAAATACAATACCGGACTTACTTTCTCTTCCTGATCTACCTGCAACCTGAGTGATTGTTTGTCCAAGTTTCTCCACTGCATGAAAATCACTACTATATAATCCATTATCTGCCCCTAAGATCCCAACCATAGTAACATTACTAAAATGATGCCCCTTAGCAAGCATTTGTGTTCCAATTAAAATCATTGAGCTCCCAGAATTAATATCTTCTAAATAACTATTAAAACTATGCCTGCTTCTCGTCGTATCTTGATCAATTCTGACAATTTTCGTTGAGGGAAACCTAGTTTGCATAATTTCTGCTAACTTTTCAGTTCCCATCCCAATAGGCTTAATATTTGCTAATTTACATTTAGGACATTGTTTTAATGATATTTTTCTAGTCAAGCATTTATGGCACATTAAAATGTTATTTCTTTTATGGTACGTAAAATTTGTATCACAAGAATGACATTTGGCTGTCCAACCACAAAGTGGACACAACATTACTGTTGCAAACCCTCTTCTATTTAGAAACAACAATATCTGTGATTTTTGTGATAAATGAAGCTCTATATTTTGCATCAATTCATCAGAGACATCATCAAAGGTATTTTTCATATCAATAAATTTATATCTTGGCATTGAAGACTGATTGGCCCTGGTAGTAAGTTCTATAAGATGATATTTTTTATCAATTACATTTTTTAATGACTCAAGAGAAGGTGTAGCACTTCCCAAAATTACAGGAATATTTAAATTTTTTGCCATAATTATACTTAGATCTCTAGCATTATATCTAAATCTTTCCGTCTGCTTATATGAAGAATCATGTTCTTCATCGACAACTATTAGCCCAAGATCTGGCATAGGTGTAAAAAGTGCAGATCTTGTACCAACCAGTAATTTTATCTTTCTATTAACAGTGCTAGTCCATGCATCCAGTTTTTGTCTATCAGATAAATTAGAGGTAAAAATACCAATAGGAATACTAAATCTTCTCTGTAATCTGTATAACATTTGTGGTGTTAAACCAATTTCAGGTACCAATACTAAAACTTGCTTACCCTGATCAAGAATTTTTTGTATTAAATGCATGTAAATTTCTGTCTTACCACTCCCTGTCACTCCATATAATAAATATGTGTGAAAGCTATTTAAATCCCTAGAAATATAACTTACTGCAGCTTCTTGCTCAGTATTTAATTTTAAAGGTCTATCTATTTTAATATTACTAATATAGTTAATTTCTTTTTCTTCTAGATAGATTAAACCCAATTCAACTAATTTTTTTAACGTCGCTGCGGATATTTCTTCCTGGATCATTTGTGTCCTTGTAAGTATTTTCTCCTTTTTTAATAATTGAAGTAGTTTTTTCTGTTTGTAACCTTTTAAAGTATCATAATTATAAGAAATACCTACTTTTGATATTTTGTATATCGTTTCTTTTGTACAAGATAATTCATTCCCTTGTCTTAACAGTTTAGGCAAAACACCCATAACTACATTTCCTATAGGGTGATGATAATATCCACTAGCCCATCTACATATTGCTAATATTTCATCAGATATTATCGGATCAGAATCAATACATTCAATTATAGCTTTTAGATTTTCTATCTCTGATTGTTTTGCAATTCCAAGGACAATACCCACGCAGATTCTATTTTTTACTTTAACTTTCACTCTTATACCTAACTGCAGGGGCTTTGAACTTTCAGTCCAGACATAATCAAATAATGAATATACGGGTAAGGGTAGAGCTACTTTTGCTATTAGATTTTTATTCATAGTAAATGCTATAATATCATTTAATGGATTAATATTTGAATAAAGTTGACTAAACAAATAGAAAAATTAAAAAGAATGGCTGCTATGGCAGCAATTGAATATATCGAGCCTGATATGGTTATTGGTATTGGCACAGGTTCAACTATCAAATATTTTATCGAAGAATTAGCTTCAATCAAATCAAATATATCTGGAGCAATTTCAAGTTCTACTTCCTCTACAACTTACCTAAAAAAATTTAATATTCCAATATTAGAATTACAAGATGTTGACGAAGTACCTATTTATATTGATGGCGCTGATCAAATTAATAGTATAGGACAATTGATCAAAGGCGGTGGCGGCGCACTAACTAGAGAAAAAATCATTGCTAATGCTTCGAATAAATTCTACTGTATTGTGGATCAAAGTAAATATACTAAAGCATTTGGAACATATCCTGTACCAATTGAAATAATACCAATGGCAAGAAGTTATGTCGCTAAACAATGCATAAAAATTGGGGGTACTCCTAAATTGCGACAGAATTTTATGACTGATAATGGAAATCTTATTTTAGATGTAGATTTTGGCATTATTAATGAACCAATATCTTTAGAGTATGAACTAAATAATATACCCGGCACTGTTTGTAATGGTATATTTGGAGCAAGAAGCGCGGATATCTGTCTAGTCGCAACAAATGATGGAATACAAAAATATAGTTATTAATTTTGTGTACAATCTAATTCAGTTCATATTGAGTAGTATATGCAAAAAATACTTATCACAGGAGGAGCAGGTTACCTAGGCTCTATACTAGTCCCAGCATTACTACATGCAGGATATCGTGTTACTGTTATTGATAATTTATTATACGAAGAAACATCATTGATTTCTTGCTCAACTAATGCAAACTTTAGTTTTATTAAAGATGATATACGAAAACATAACCTTCTCAGAAAATATGTACTAGATAATGATATTATCATCCCATTAGCAGCTTATGTTGGAGCACCTTTATGTCAACAAAAACCACAGCTAGCTAATCAAGTTAATTATGAAGCTATCAAGAATATAATTAAACTCCTTTCTACTGATCAATTAATTATTTATCCTTCATCAACTAGCGTCTATGGAGAACATACAGGAGAGAAATATTATGATGAAAACTCAATTATAAACCCTATTTCAGTATATGCAAAAACAAAAGCAAAAAGTGAGGAAATGTTACTTGATTTTGTAAATACTATTGTCCTTAGAATAACCTCCATTTTTGGAATTTCCCCCAGAATGAGAACTGATTTAACTGCGAATAAATTAGCAAATATGGCTGTTCAGAAAAATATGGTTACTTTCCAAGAAAATAGTTTAATTAATAGTTACATTCATTTAAAAGATGTTGCAAGATCATTTATATTTAGCATTGATAATTACCCTACAATGATAGGGAAAGTTTACAACGTTTGTTCTAGTCATATTCCTACTAGTCAACACCAGTTATGTCAAGTCCTAAAAAATTTGCTCCCTGATTTATTGGTACAGGAAGAACGAACCTCTGGTTTGCAATATACTAATGACTATCGTATCAGCAGCAAAAAAATTGAAACCCTAGGGTGGAGCCCTACAATTTCACTAGAACAAGGTTTTTTAGAATTAATACAAGGTTTCAATATTATTAAAGAAACTACTTGAAGATATTATTTTTTTCCTAGATGAATTGTATACCCGATGGAATTACCAAGAATTTTTAAAACCTTAAACTCCGTATCTTCTACAAATCTTAATACTTTTTTCTGATTTTGAAAATGTGGATCAAATATTATTTCTGTTATTGATAAAATACCATCTGTCTTCAAAGTAGTAAATATTTTATTTAAAACAGTGTTTTTATCAACAACTTCTCCTAGAACATTTACTAATAGTATTCTATCAAAGATACAATTCTTAAAAAGGCTATCTCCTATCTTTGCATTTAGCATTATCACATTGCTTGACAAATCTCTCACTAATAATTTTTTCTGTATTTTTTTTAACATTTCTAGCTGCACATCTAAAGCAACTACTTTACCTTCTGCCCCAACTTCCTTAGAAAGCGGTAAAGTTACTCTTCCTGGACCACAACCCAGATCTAATATCGTCATACCTCTTTGTATTTCTAGTTCACTAACAATTATTTTAGATCTATTGTATTTACAAAACGGATTCTCCATTTCCACAAGCCATCCAAGCCAAGATGGACAAGGAAGTTCATAATATTTAGATAAAAAACGCCATATAAAAAAAATACATATAGCTAGAACTATCAACAAAAATATGAATATAATAATATTTTCTAATTTCATTAATGTATTTTAACCATATGTTATTTAACTTTGATTATAAATAACAATAAAAACCTTTGCTATTATTCACTATAAAAGTTCAAATATAAAACATTTTCTGCATTAATTCTATCTTGATAGTTTTGCTTTATCTTGTGTTTTTATAATTTATTTAGCTCTGAATCATGTTTTTAACTGCAGCAATCCTTTTTCTTTATTAATCCTGAAAAAAATGTATTGAGAAATATTGTATTATTTTGTATAAAATAATACCTTTTTTCCATTTCCTAAGTATAAAATATTATTTCTTCAATAATATTTTTATATAAACCCTGAGCCTTTGCTATAACTTACTTATCATAAAAATTGATTTAGTAAGATGATTTTTGTAAAAAACCTTACGGTGACACTTAACAAATCCAGTTCATTCTTTAAACAAATTAAAGTGTTGGATAATATCTCCTTTGCAATAAAAGAAGGACACACATATGGTTTAATTGGGCGCTCTGGATCAGGAAAAAAATTTGTGATAGAAAGTTTACTAGGATTAATCAAGCCCAATTCTGGTAATATTCAAATTGAAAAACTATCGCCTAAAGATTATATTAAGAATAATATTATAGGATACCTACCAAGAATCCCTTGCTTTCCATCTCATCTAACTGTTGTTGAAGTTTTAGAGTTATATTCAAAAATAACTTTCTGTAAATTTACAAATCGTACTAAATTAGTAGATTCTGTTTTAGAAAAAGCCTATCTTAAACATACTAAAAATATAAAAATACAAGATTGTTCAATTGGCACAATTAGACGTCTAGGAGTAGCACAAGCAATTATCCATTCACCTAAAGTTCTTCTCCTTGATGAACCTATGTATTCACTTGATCCCATCGGCAGAAATCATGTCTTAAAAATTTTAACTGAGCTAAAGCAACATGGCGCAACTATCTTGCTATGTAGCCATAATCTTAATGATGTTCAATCTCTATGTGATGAAATTGGAATATTAGATCAGGGAAGAATCCTAAAACAAGGTACAATTCAAAAAGTTATGCCAAACACAATTGCTGGAATTGAATTAATAATTAATTTACCAAAAGGGAAGAAATTAAAAGAAATCGAATTATTAGTCTCAATTCTTGATATATCTCAAGAACAATTAACTTTATTTGTTCCAGAAATACAGAATTTAGCTAAAGTTTTATATTTTATGAATGAAAACTCTATTGATGTTCGATCTATTAAAACAATTCGGCAATCTCTAGAGGATTTTTTTCTAAGGCTTGTACCTGAAGATGATACAGATAGCGAATAATTTATATTTAACAACTTTGTTGAATCTAAAATCATATTATTACAATACGGTAGTTAGAACAACTATTTTTTTTGGGGTGTTCATCCTTGTACTTGGGAGCTTCCTATCTGATTCAGGAGCCTTCTCAGTAAGTCAGTTCACTGTAAGGTTTGGTCTAATATTAATAAACTTATGTTTAGTATTCTTAGCAATTTATGTTGGCAGCAAAACCCTCTACGATGATTTAGCAAATGGTTTTATCTCCAGCTTATTAAGTAAAAATATATCTCGTATTGAAATATTATTTACAAAATTTATTAGTGTCTTATTAATGAATTTAGTTAATGTCCTGATATTTTTTATTATTTTCATTATTTTGATTCAATTATACAGTGATTTTACATATGTTTATTTTGAAGCACTTTACATAATTTATATCGAACTCTTGCTACTAAGCTCAATTGTTCTACTGCTAAATACTTTTACAAGAAGCATTATTTCATTTTATTGCAGCTCTTCTTTATATATTACTGGACATTATTCAGATATTTTACTTAATCTTGATCATATAGTTGAAAATAGCATTATTAAACAGATAGCTAGAGCTATCTATTATATTATCCCAAATTTTAGCATTTCATCGAAATCACACTTTATCGTAAATAGCGCATCAGTAAATATAGATTACATCATCCCTGGTACAATATATTGCGCAATATATAGCTCAATTTTAATAGTTATTAGTTGTATCATCTTTACTAGAAAAAATATTTGAGATAGTGCTATATTCTTTAATTCTTCATATTCATCCTGATTACCTATTTTCTAATTAGTTACAGTTTTTCATATATTTAGAATTTCATTATCTAACTTTAAATTTATAATATTCTGCTATAATGTATATATAGGCAAAAATTATGAAACATATATATTATAGAAAATCAGTAAGCGGATTTTCATTTTTAGAACTGATCTTGATATTAGCTGTAATTGGCATTCTAGCTACAATTGCTATACCTAGATTCGGTACTACTAAGGTAGATGCCCAAGATACAGTGGACGAGAGAAACCTCATTATTCTCCAAAAACAGGTTGAAAGATACCGTATGGAAATAGGCTCATACCCAGATGAAGACGGCTTAAATAACCTTATCAATGATACTGGTTATTTTGCTGGAGGATTTCCTGCTGCCCCTTCAGGTAAAAAATATACTATTGATGCAGATGGTATTGTATCCATTGTAGATGATGTTGAGGAGATCCCCATGTAAATAGTCTAACAACTTATATTGTTATGACGAGAAAATATAAATCAACCGCCTCTTTCTATCAATAGATATGTCAACTTTACAAGAATTTTCTTAGCACACTAATTCCAATATCTTTGCCGATATTTTCTATGTCTAAGACTAAGCTCTTTTCCTATTTTTTTGCAACAATAATAATAGTTCTTCTGTTTTATATTGCTAGGCAATTATCGCCTTGATTCCTACGTTAACAGAGTGCGTTTGTAAATTATCTTTAAAGATACTTGCAGTTTTGTTTATATTACTAGAATAATCTGTATTATAACTATATGGCGTAGATATAAAATATCTATATTCTGCTATTAAACTTAAAATTTTACTAAAATAATACTGTGTACCAACCATAAGCTGAAAAGATACCTCATTTTCACTAACTGTTGCTACCTTATCTGATATTAAGGTTGTAGAATTTCCATTTATATCTACAACCGTTTTCTTTTCTTTAAGCCTGATATTAGCTACACCCACACCTATACCTAAAAATGGCACCAGGCTACTTGAAACTAACTTTGTAAAATCATAATAGACGTTCCCACCAAAAAATGTACTGCACAAATCACCTTGTGATTTATTAGTTGTTGTATTCAGATCTATATCCTGAGTACGTGTATTACCTTTAAGACTATAATTGAATATTAAATCTTTAGCCTGACCTCTTGTATGATGTATATCTAACTCTAAACGCATATTAATAGACATAAAGTGTTTTCCAATTGCAAGCCCCCCATTGAATCCAGGATCAAACTTATAGGCATATTTTACTGACTGAGTACCTCCACCATCTGAAGCAGGTAATGATCTTGTTTGTGTATTGTTACTTAGATCTCCAAGATGGCTATATCCTAGCTTAGCAGCTAAATAAATATTATTTCCTGCAGCATTTGCCGCATTTAAATTTCCTGTCGAGCTAATTATTAATAAGAAAATTCCTAGAAGACAATTCTTTTTTTCCATAAAATATCCCTTAATTCATTCCAAATAGAACCATTTTTTTGGATGATACTCAATATGTCTAATGCTGTCAATGCATTATCTATCAACAATTTATTATAATTATATATACTTTATAAATTCATTTTTTTGATTTCATCAGATAGCAAATTCTACATATAGATAATTAGTCAAGTCGACTTTAAACTAACCACAAGACAACAAATTTAAAAAACCTCTGTCGTATACACAGTAGGTTTTGCATTTTCTTCTAACATCTGGCACTGTTAAACAAATGAATGTTCAATTGACTGAGCGTGATATAAATTTACTGCATTGGATTAATGGTCTTGGGTTTATAGATATAGAACATGCCAAGACAAAATTAAATATTGATAAATCAACTGCATATAAGAGACTAAAAAAACTAGTTGATAACAATTATTTAATTTATGAAAAAATATTTTTTAACAGTCCTGGTGTATATAGACTATCCAAAAAAGGTTTTCAGTCTTCTAATGACGATTTATCACCATTAGCTAGAATTAATATAGCAAAGTATAACCATGATATAACCGTTGCCAAAGTAGCTTTATTTTTAACTAATAAATATTCTGAAAAATCTTTTATAAGTGAAAGAAGAATTAGGAGATTTCGTAGCCAAAATAACTTTAATGAGAAAGGACACATCTGCGACGGCTGTATTACCATAGGTAATCAAAAAATTGCTCTTGAAATAGAATTATCAGGAAAGAGTCGTCATAGAAGAGAAGCAATCATTAAATATTACACTCGAGCTTTTGAATATGATCAAATCTGGTATATCTACGCTACAGATGCAATAAAGAAGCAAATTTTACCTCTAATCTCCAGAAGAAAGTTTATTAAACTAGTTCCTCTTGAATCATTAATACATATTAAATAGTTTGATACTCTAATGTAGTACTAAACAACAATCTTTATATTTTTCCCCACTGCCACACATACATTTATTATAATATTCTTTAAAATTAAATTCTAATAATCTTGATTTATTATCGCCTTCATCTTCACCATCGCTGAGCCAATATTGGTAGGTTGAATTAACAACTTCAGCTAATTTGTATACAGACTGCTGTCTGATTTCTTTCACAGATTTATCAATTTTGTTATTCTCAAGTTCATTGAGTAAAATGTCATCTTCAACTGCTAGCGTTATAATAGGATGTAATAATTCAGCTTGCTTATTTTTTCCGATATAAGACAACATGCCCATGCTAACCCCATTAATAAACCCTTTACACCAATCCCTGGCAATTTTTTCAAGCTGTTCATAGCAATCAATTTTCACTAGTTTCTTAAATTCTGTTATTGGACTATATTTACCATGTTCTAATTTGTTTTTTATATCATCAAAATGTTTAATCGCGCATTCTTTCATTGCCTTACTAGCTATTATCTCTGATTTACTGGTTTTTTTTGATTCTTTAATATCTGTTCGTTTAATACCAAGCATATCTAACCAATTTTTTTGGTCAATCTCTCTAGGCTCACATATCATACAAGCTATAAAACCCTGCATTTCTATTAGAGAAAAATCACAGTGTTCCTGCAAAATACTATCGGCAATACGATCTTTATTATTTAATAATTTAAAGTTCATGATTATTTACTTGCTCTAATTTATTTTAATCTCCCGAGCTGTCTTTTTTGTACTTTTAGGAGCATCAATTTTTAAGACACCTTTTTCTAATTTAACTTTAATATCACCATCAACGTCTAAATCCCTCAATTTGAAACTTCTAGACAACTCTCCTTTAGACATTCTCTCCTTTAGTATATATTCATTATCAGATTTTTCTTTGTTTGACAAAACAATTTTTATAGATAATAAATTTTCTTTGACAGTGATCTTAATGTCTTTTTTTTCTATTCCTGGAACATCAGTTTTTATTTCATAATAATCAGACTTATTTTTAATGTCTGTTGCCAAAAAATTATCTCTACATAGTTTATCTAACATTTTATTAGCATCTGGGAAAACTGGCCCAAAGTCATCAAAATCTATTACATATGATTGACGATATGAATTTGCGCTACCTAATATAACTATCCCAAAGAATATAACAATCAATTTTCTCATCATATTTTCTCCACCCGTAATTATTTCATAATTATATCTTTGTCTTCCCAACACATATATCAAATAATGTTATTTTCATCCAAGATTTTAAATATGGTTTTCCTATGCTTATTCTGCCAAACATTTTAAAATATCTTATATCCTGAATTTAGTGAAATCTTGTTTTCTTATTTTATACACCTAACAATCTTATTTTCAATATAATTTTTAAAATTTTTTTATACAATAAATATTTAATACGGCCGATCGTCTAGAAGGTGGCCTTTCAAAACGGCCGGCCGAAGGCCGGTTTTTTTGCATTTTTTGCTTTTTATATACCGCACCACATGCGACG
>JABSQI010000370.1 GCA_013215905.1 Legionellales bacterium
GAGACATTTGAATATTCTGCTCTAACTGTTGTTTTTCTTCTTCATCAGGAGTCATCTCTATAAATATCCCAAAGTCATATAAATATAAATTTTTAATCTCTTCTAATATTCCTAAATTATATTTTCCTATCTGCATAGCAAACTCATCTTTAAAATCCGCATACTCTAATACATCTGCAGTTCTAATAGATAAGCATTCTGCTAATCTTTGTGTAATAAATAAACTGGCATTTAAAATGTGTCTTGTTGCTACATTTGAATTTAAAGCCGCAAGTTTTTGTACCCCAACTAAAGAGTACGGATCTGGAGTAGAACCATCTCTCGCTTCATTTAAACCTGTTACTTGTCTTAACATATTTAAGTAATGATTATAATTTCCTATAAGCATTTGCATTTTACTTTGCCCACTACTTGATGTTAACTGACTGATAGGCTGACGAGCATTATTAAACTCACCATCTTGAGTGTAACTTCTACCAACAACACTACCTGTTTGAAAATATAATCTTAATGCATCTTCAGGATTATAAGCAGCACCAGTTCCTAAGTCTACTTCATTTAATCCATCGGCATCTATAAACACACCATCAGGAACTACTTAAGATACAACTTGTAGAATTTTTAAATGAGTAATCTGAATTAAATCAGCAAAAGGAATCATTCGTCTCACTAAAGATACTAAAACTCCTTTATACATTCGTGGAGCACAAGCTACATAGTTAGGGTAGGCGTATTGATTAGCAGAATTAGGCCTTACCATATTCTCCATCATATTCCATTTTAAAATAATATTAGTACCCATCACCATTATACCTTCATACCACACATCTATTTTTTTCTCTACTTTTTCAAACTCCCCTTCATCCATCATTTCTTGAGGGGGATTGAACTCATCTGTTTTTTCTACAGTTTTAAAACTACCCTCAGCCATTTTTTTCTTTTTATATACAAAGCTGTTGGTTGTTTTGTAATTAAAATATAACAGTGTACAAGTGTCTCGAGAAAACATACTGTTCTCATACATAGCTGCTACATTATAATAATCATACCACGACTGACTATATTTAGATATCTCTTCCATATCTTCATTAGTTATGTCTGGATCTATTTTAACTAACTCCGCAATAGGTAGGGTTTTAATTTCTCCCCAATAAAAACAATCTTTGAAGTAAGGATCTTCTGTATAACTATAAACAACATTTGCTGGATCTACATATTCTACTCGTATACCGTCACCCTGCTGAAAACTATGTTTACACATTCCTATTCCTAAAGTTGCAATATCATAGTCAACTCTTTTTCTAACATCAGCATAATGATTTTCCTCCAACATTGTATTGATAGCAATCTCATTAGCAATCTCAATAGCAGGCTTGTAATTTAACTGCATATACAATTCCATTTCTGTGTCGCTTTGAGGAAGTGTTTTAGGATCTACTTGAAACATTTGAACTTGAAAGTCATCTTCTATTTGTTTAAATAAATCCTGTGCAACCACATTGGTTTCTACCATCTCTTGAAACTGATTTCTTTTTTCAGCAGAAAGTGCATCCATAGCTATACAGTTTACCTTAAACAATCTGTCAGACATTCCGTTTACCACTATGTCTACAAATTTTGGTATTATTGGAACTGGTGTCCAATCTAAATTTAGATAAGACAAGTCTCCATCTACGGCTAATTCGTTTTTATATTTTCCTATTGATTGTTCTCCTCGAGCGTAAAGTCTAAATCTATGAAATTCATTCCATTGATTATAAAACCTACAACGCATTCCATCTTTTCTGAACCACTCATATTGTATCGCCTGACCAACTTGTAATCCAAACTCATCTGTAGCTTTTTGTTTATCGGTAGCAAACTGATCGGGAAACGCAGCAGAGTTTATATCTATCTTGACATCTTTCATGTAATTATTTGACTTTTATTGCTGGTGTTATTATATCTTGCAAAGTTAATACTTATTTTTGATTTTTGTTTAGATGGTGTGTATAAGTGTTTTTGGTTAGCCATAATAGCTAAACCAGAACTTATAGCAGCATCAAACTTAGTTCTATTAGTTATATCAAACTTAGCCCAATCCTCTAAAGTCTTTCCGAAATACATTGTTCCCATATCTCCCGCATCCCTATATGTTCCTTCAAAATCTATTCCTACATATTTCTCAATATAAGACTCTATCGCTGAAGCATGAGATTGCTTTACATCTTCCG
>JABSQI010000371.1 GCA_013215905.1 Legionellales bacterium
TAACTATTTAATAATATAAAAATATTTCGAAGAAAGGGTAAAAAATGCAAGAAAAAATATCATCAGAAAAAACTACAGAAAAAAGTATAAATGAGCAAGGTGCTTCTATTGTGCAACTAAGCACAAACGTCCCCGGAGTATTAAAAGTTATAAAAAGAGATAAAGAGACTGTCTTATTCGATGCAAACAAAATTAGAGTTGCTATCTCAAAGGCTTTCTTAGATGTTGAAAACGTAAATACAACAAGTTCAGAAAGAATTCACGATAATGTTGAAAATTTAACTGCTAAAGTTGTTAATCATTTTAAAAAGAATATAGATAGAGAACCGATTATAGATATAGAAAATATTCAAGATCGAATAGAGCTCGAATTAATGCGTAACGAATTTTATAGTATTGCTAGATCATATGTATTGTATAGAGAAAAACGAAAGATAATAAGAGAAAGCGCTGAAATAAAAACAATTAAAAAAATAAACGTCAAGATGCCAGATGGCTCATCTCAACAATTAAATGTTAATTTGTTATATGCCTCAGTCAAAGCAGCATGCAACAACCTAGAAAACGTTGACCCAAAATTTGTTACAGAATCGACTATATCTAGCCTTTTCGATGGCGTAAATTTAAAAGATGTTGATCAAGCAGTTATTATGGAGTGCAGATCTTTAATTGAACAAGAACCAAATTACTCATTTGTAACATCTAGATTATTGCTTGATAGTTTAAAAAAGGAGGTTAAATCTTTCTTGGCAATTGATACCAATAAAGAAAATATCTATCCAGAATATTTTCATAAATATATTAAAAAAGGAATAGAGCTGAATATACTAGCTCCATATTTGGATAAATTCGACCTAGATATACTAGCAAATGCTATAAAACCTGAACGAGATCAAAAATTCACTTATCTAAGTATTCAAACTTTATACGATAGATATTTGATACATTCCAATAACACTAGATATGAACTGCCACAAGCATTTTTCATGCGTGTTGCCATGGGATTAGCATATGAGGAAGATCAACCAGAAAAAAGAGCCATAGAATTTTATAATATATTATCTAGCTTTTCATTCATGAGCTCTACTCCAACACTATTTAATTCTGGTACACTAAGACCTCAACTATCAAGTTGTTTCTTGACTACAATTCCTGACGATCTAAAAGGTATATATGACTCTATTAGAGACAACGCTATGTTATCAAAATATGCAGGAGGAATAGGTAATGACTGGACTCCAGTTAGAGCAATAGGTTCACTGATTAAAGGAACTAACGGAAAATCTTTAGGTGTCGTACCATTTATGAATGTTGCTGATGCTACAGCAGTAGCTGTTAACCAAGGGGGCAAAAGAAAAGGAGCTGTTTGTGCTTATCTCGAAACCTGGCATCTTGATATAGAGGAATTTTTAGATCTAAGAAAAAATACTGGTGATGATCGTAGACGTACTCATGATATGAATACAGCTAATTGGGTTCCAGATTTATTCATGAAAAGAGTCATAAACAAAGAAGATTGGACATTATTTTCTCCAGAGGAAGTTCCAGATTTACATGATAAATATGGAAATAACTTCGAAATTGCTTATACTCAATACGAAGAATATGCAGAAGCTGGTAAAATCAAAAATTTCAAAAAGATTTCAGCAGTAGCATTATGGCGTAAAATGTTATCTGCAATCTTTGAGACAGGCCATCCTTGGATCACTTTTAAAGATCCATGTAATATAAGATCTCCACAACAGCATGTAGGTGTAGTACATAGCTCTAACTTATGTACTGAAATAACATTAAATACCAATGATAAAGAAGTTGCCGTATGTAACTTAGGTAGCATTAATTTACCAATGCATATCGAAAATAAACAATTAAATAGAACTAAGCTTGAGAAAACTATTAACACAGCTATTAGAATGCTAGATAATGTTATAGATAGAAATTACTATACTATTCCACAAGCAGAATTCTCAAATATGAAACATCGTCCTATAGGATTAGGACTAATGGGTTTTCAAGATTGTCTATATGAATTAGAAATCAACTATGAGTCCGAAGAAGCTGTTAGTTTTGCAGATTTATCTATGGAACTAACAAGTTATTATGCTATTAAAGCGTCTAACAATCTAGCTAAAGAACGTGGTTCATATGAAACATTTGATGGATCACTATGGTCAAAAGGTATATTACCAATTGACTCTATCAACATGCTGA
>JABSQI010000372.1 GCA_013215905.1 Legionellales bacterium
ATAGATAAAATAATATAGTCATAGAAAAAACATTCCGTATCATTTTACAACTATTTACTATTTATTTGATCATATCAGTAAATAATATTTGTTGTATTCGATATTATTAATATTATAATTAGTAAATAAATATTTATTAATTAATTTGTTGGCTTGGAGGTCATATGAAAAACATAGAAATTGTCTTTATACTTTTATTATCTTTAGTTAGTAATATATTCGCTGTAAAAACTATAGAGGTTAAATATACTATTACTAGAGAATTTGATTCTGCAAAAATAAATATAATTCAATATCCCCAATTTAATGATCATTGGTGTTGTGGAACTGATGGTTTAGGCAATTGTTGTAGTGCAAGCAATACTATTGTAGAAGAGTCAGTAATTCACTCCCCAATTAACATCACTAGAACAGTATCTTACTCTATACCAGATAATGTAGAGTATATTGATGTAGAGCTTGAAGGAGAAACAAATTACAATATTGGACAACTTTTTTGTTGTTTAATAAACTGTAACATTTCAACCTTCTGTCAGGATAATAAAAGCTCAGAGCATGGTGTATTTGATATTAGGCATGTAGATAGTCTGTCTATTCCTTTAACTTTATAAGAAAATTAAATTATTGATAAAATATCTTATGTATCTAACCAGTTAGTATAGCAACTGTAAATTACTGTTATTAAATCAACATCATTGACATATAATTAGAGGCAATGATATATTGTTAGTATATAATCATTTACTTATCAATGTGGTTGTTTTCATGGACTATCATTATGCCATATATAAGATATTATAAATATAAAATATCTTTTTTGATATTATTCTCACTGATTCTCAATTGGAATAGAAGCGATGCTTTCTCAGAAAATACTATTTCTAATAAAACGAAATTTAATCATAAAACTATAAATAATAGAATTAGTCATTTAATATCTTTAAATGAATATACAGATAAGATGTTCTACAATACAAGCTCTTTTGCTGTTAACAACCATGGCCTGATAGAGTTAAATACAGGTTTAGGGATCAGGTGGCTCTCAAACTGCGACAATGTTGCCAGAAGCTTAATGTTAATATATGGTGTTAGGAGTTCTCCTGATAGATACCGTAATCAGAGTATAATATCCTATGAGCGATTAGGAGAAAAATTAGAGTGTAGAACTAGTATTTATTTGCCTATTAGTCGAGGGATAGAATACAACACAAATTATATAAAAAATAATGGTTACTTTGCTGATGCTGGGATTTATTTTGAAGTTGGTGGAGCTTTAGGTACTTCAAAACTAAAAGCTTATATTGGCCATGGTATATTAAAGGTAGATTCTATAATTAGATTGAAAATAGAATATAAAATAAAACCTTGGCTTAATATTGCAGGAGAATATATCAATTCCGAATATTGTTATCGAGACGAACGGGAAATATCTAGAGGTTTTATTGGTATAGAATATTCATATAATTTTACTAGTAAAAAATCACAACCAGATATTTCTAGTAGATGGACTTCTTTGCCTATCTATAATATAGACTAATAGGATAGTATGATGGCTAGACCCATATATAAAAAAGATAGTATAGAAAAAGCAGCAATTAAGTTATTTGCTACACACGGATTAATTGGTGCATCTGTCAAAAATATTTCCCAAAAAGCTGGCGTTACTGAAGGGGCTTTATATAGACACTACAATAGCAAAGAAGAAATGGCTCAAAAACTTTTTGACATAGAGATTAATCATTTAAAAACTATTATTGTAAGAGCGTTAACACAATCAACAAATTTAGCAGATAATATTAGAGAAGCTATCTTAAAAATTTATGAATATTATGATGAATCTCCTTTCAATTTGTTATTTGTTTTACTTAATTTTCATTCATTAAATAACGAACTAGCAAAATCCGGCAAGGGTAGTATTTATAATAGTGTAAATTCTTTATCAAAAAAAATATTATCGAAATTATATATAAAAAAAGAACCAGAATTAGTTTCGACTTTATTAGTTGGAGTTATTATTCAACCTATTATTTTTCATCATTATAAAAAATTAAAAAAACATCCTCTAAAATACCTAGACCAGGTAACACAAACATGTTGTCATATATTAGGAATATCTAAAAAATAAATTATAGTCATAATAATACAAAACCAGTAACGTAAATATATAGTTAAAACCTATAGATTAAAATGTAGTTTATTTAATT
>JABSQI010000373.1 GCA_013215905.1 Legionellales bacterium
TTTTTATTAGCTGTTTGTAAGCTAGCTTTATTACCAATATTTTTCAAACTAGCATACCTGCCGAGCTCTTCTAAAATGAATTCAGCTCTTGGATTTCCATCCCGCATGATTACAGAATCAAGAGCTGCCTTCCACTCAGATGTTTCAATTGGGTCTATATCAAAATTTTGTTTGCTCATTAATTTCACTTCTCATTCTAATCACAGTTAGAAACACACTCTTCTATAGAATCTACAACTCCGCCACATAACTGAAAGCATGCGTTGAAATCTTCTAAACATACCTCAAACCTTCTTGCCCTTTCAAATTGACATTCATTGTCATAAGAATTAGCAAAAGCCGGTGTTCTATCACCTCTTGTAATAGCAACTGTTGCTATTCTTTCAAGAGATCTTCTATTTAGACATTGCTGATAAGACTGCTCTGCCCAATGTTCACATTTTTGACGCATCTTCTGACACTTAACCACACACTCTCGCCCCCTTTGTGTAGGAGGTTCATTATAATAATAAGTTGTTCGATAAACCGGACCACAACCTGATAGAATCACGAAAAGTGATACCAAAAATGTTACTCTTAAGTACATAAAAATCCAAAATATTGTGAAATTCTACCTATATAAGACCATAACATCAAGAGGCCATTGTACGTAAATAATCCATAAATAAAATTACATTTAATAATCCACTAAGATTATTTAATAAAAACTATCCTGTCTGTTGATAACAAAGCTTAAACGTCTCTTACACAATACTTATGAAAAAAAAATTAATGCTGACTAATATTGAATCACTGGATATTAGTGACATTCTACTACTACTAGATTACATTCGTAATTCCATTATAAAAGTCAATGGTGACGGTAAAGTCTAGTCCTGACGCATTTTTTCCGTCATGGCCATAGGAGTTGGATAACAAAAAACAACAATATAAGAAGAAACAATAAATGTAATTATTGTAGTAGCTTGTACCAAATAATTAGCTATCTCTCCTATAATAGCAAAACCTGTTGCAAGACTTGATACCAATAAAGAAAACTCACTAGCCTGACCAAGACGTAAACCTACCTCATTAGATACTTGTTTTGTCTCACCTATTCTGCGCAATAAAAATGTATAGGCTAAAGGCTTTACTACTAGTAAAATCACTGAAAGAATAATGGCTGGAAGAAGTACAATGTGAAGAAAATCAAAATTAAATCCTGCACCAATTGAGAAGAAAAACATAACTAAGAAAAAATCCCTAAGAGGTTTCAAACTTTCAGCAATATACAAAGCAATTGGACTAGACGCTAAAGATACACCAGCAATAAAGGCACCTATTTCTTCAGACAATCCTAAGTAACCAGATAAATTTGATAACCCTAAACACCAGCCTATGGATAATATAAATACATATTCTTGAATCTGATCAAATTTGGTAAACAGCCATAACAGCACATACCTTTCTACTAAAAAAGCAATTGTGATTAAAGCAGGTAAAGAAACTATTACTAATAAAGTGTCTACATAAGAAAACCCGTCCTGAGCGCCATGCAAGAGTAATAAAACAACAATTGCTAATATATCTTGCATTAACAAGACACTTATCATGACTTCTCCAGTATGTTGATGGTGCAATATAGTAGTAGGCAATAATTTCAAACCAATAATCGTACTTGAGAACATTAAGGCGACACCTATTACTATCCCTTCGATATTTGTAAAACCAAAATATACCGATACCCCATACCCAATAAAAACAAAAACTAAAGAACTTATTAGTGCAACCCACGTAACTTTGCTTAACATTTGCACCAAATTTTGTGGCTGTAAATGCAAACCCAGCAGAAACAAAAGAAACATAATCCCTATTTCGCCGATCTGCATAATTAATTCCGGGTCAGTGACCAACATCAAGCCCCAAGAGCCACATAGAGCTCCTAAAACCATGTAAGCAACAAGTAATGATTGACGAGTAAATAAAGCAACTGTGGACAATAAAGCTGTCCCAGAAAAAATAACAAACATTATAAACAAAATTTTTTCTGTATGTGCCATAAAATAACAGTTTTTTCTATAATTATGCTTATTTATGTATAACTATGCAAATTAGCACCAACGTGTTTGAATAACCTTTCTTTTGAGTAAAAAATAGCTCTATAACGCCTTTCGTTTATAAATTGTGAACGATTTTAGAAGGCATGGTAAA
>JABSQI010000374.1 GCA_013215905.1 Legionellales bacterium
TCCAGATATCCTTATACCATATCCATCATCTAATAAAGAGGCATATGCGATAGTTTCGGCAAACCCCCAATCTATTAATTTATTACCTTTGGCCATCTCTGTACGAGCATTTATTACCTTGCTCACAGTAGAATGTAATTTGAAATCCTTAGGAAATTCAATTAATTTATTATGTAAGTCAGTAATTTTTTTCATAGACAAAGATGTCGTGGCTTGTTCTTGCCAGGTCTTATTAAGATATGGAACCCAATTTAAAGCTTTTTCATCAACATAAGTAGTTATTAATGACTTAACAATAGACTCCCCTTTATCTAAAGCACTACGATACTCATTAATATAGCTATCTACATCACTGTTAGATAAAATTTTAGAACTAATTAGTTCTTTGGCATATTTTGCTCTTATCGACTCCATTGATCTTATGGCTTTATACATTTGCGGTTGAGTGATTGATGGGTCATCAGCTTCATTATGTCCATGTCTTCGATAACATACTAAGTCAATAACTACATCTTTATTAAATTTCATTCTAAAATCAAACGCAATTTTTGTTATAAATAATACTGCCTCGGGATCATCTGCATTAACATGAAATATGGGAGCCTGTATTATTTTCGCAATATCAGAGCAGTATAATGTTGAACGTGCATCTAAAGGGTTACTCGTTGTAAAACCTATCTGATTATTTATTATGAGATGAATAGTACCACCAACACTATAACCTCTTGCCTGGGAAAAATTCATTGTCTCCATAACAACACCTTGACCAGCAATAGCAGCATCACCATGTATTAGCACAGGAACAACAGCTTGATGTTCATTTAGATCATCTCTTCTTCTTTGACGAGCTCTAACAGAACCGCCTACAACAGGAGAAATTATTTCTAAATGAGAT
Organism: Legionellales bacterium; assembly: GCA_013215905.1. The sequence goes on from JABSQI010000374.1 coordinate 896, forward strand.
GGGTTGAAAGCAAGGCCTAAATGAACAACCTGACCTGTTGGAACCTCAACATCAGCAGAAAAACCCATGTGATATTTCACATCACCAGTAATATCTTTAGCAAATTTCCCCTCAAATTCTTCAAATAAAGACTCTGGTGATTTTCCTAAAACATTAACTAAAACATTTAACCTACCACGGTGTGCCATACCAATAATGATTTCCTTCACATCAATACTACCTGCTCTAGCAATTAAACTATTAATAGCAGGAATAAAGGACTCTGCTCCTTCTAATGAAAATCTTTTTTGACCAACATATTTTGTTCCTAGATATTTTTCTAAACCTTCTGCTGCAGTTAATTGTTTTAAAATATATTTCTTCTCTTGGTTAGTAAATTTAGGCTTACCTCTTAATTTTTCTAATCTTCTCTCAATCCATTCAGTCTGTTCATTATCAGTAATATGTAAAAATTCAACACCTATTGTATCTGAATAGGTATTATTTAAAGAATTATATAATTCTTCTACAGTACTTCCAGGAGAAATAAGTTCTATGGGCATTTCAACTTTAGAATCCAAATCATTACTTAGTCCATGATGTTCTAGGCTTAGATCTTTAATTATTTTTCTTTCAGCTATATTTAAAGGATCTAATTCAGCATGATGATGTCCATGCAGTCTATAAGCATTTATTAATTTAGTTATTTTTGTATTTAGTTCAGAAACATTTTTTGATCCCTTTGGAATAACATGTTGTTGCTCTTTTAGTTTAGGTAATTCCTTAAATTGCTTAACTATATCGGAATGAGAAACATCCTGAATATCTTTAGATATACTATTGAAATACTCCCGCCATTCTTTTGGTATTGTATTTGGTTCTGACAAATATATCTCATATAAATATTCTATAAATGTCTGATTCTCACCTGACAAATGTGACTCAATTTTTTGTAATTCCAAGTTATTTTTAAACATATAATTCTTTATTTATTTTTCAGCATCTCTTTTTTAATATTATTTATAGCCTTTGTTGGATTTAAATTTTTAGGACAGACATCTACACAATTCATAATTGTACGACAACGAAATACGCTGAATGGATCTTGCAAGTCTTGCAATCTTTCGGATGTAGCATCATCACGAGAATCTACAATAAATCTATTAGCTTGTAAAAGGCCAGCTGGTCCAACAAATTTATCAGGATTCCACCAAAATGATGGACATGCAGTAGAGCATGCTCCACACAATATGCATTCATACAACCCATTTAACTTTTCTCGCTCCTTAGGGGATTGTAATCTTTCCTTTCTA
>JABSQI010000375.1 GCA_013215905.1 Legionellales bacterium
TTAAGGACAATGGCTACTACGGTCAAAACTTGGCCAGAATACTTTGATGATTTAAAACCTATATTGAATACTAATATTACAATTGCCAGACCTGGGAAAGATGAAAGTATTATAGGCACTATTCAGTTTTTTGTTGGAACATTTGTTGGAGGTGCTTGGAAGCTTTTTGGTTGGGCCAAAAAATCGAAATATAGTTTCACGAAAGGATTTTTAATTGCTTCATTGATTACTGGATTTATTGGTTCAATTTTCAATGCTGATAAAAGAAAAGCTACATTTGAGGAAATCAAGAAAAATGCCGATGAAGCTAATAAGGAAGTTCTAGAATTAATTGAAAACCTAAAAACAATTAATAATCAGGTTGTCTTGAAATTTGAACAAACTAACAAAATTTTAGAAGAAGCTAAATTTGTAAAATCAGGTACTCTTACATCACAATTTAAAACCTTGGAAGCATTGGCAGATGCATCTATTATAATAGCAGATTGGGCAGCCAGTTATAAAGTACTGTTAAAGAAAATAACAAAAGGAAGAAAATCTCCGAGTGATTTAGCATATGATACAGCTGAAGATGTTGTGTATAAAGAAGAGGCGGTATTAGGTGTCGTATTTGATAACGAGGATGAGCGAATAGAATGGACACAAAAAGTCTTTTATTTAACTTATCTTTTGGATTGGAATAATGATGGTCCTGGTTATTTACAATTAAAAGAATGTGTAGATAGTAGTATGAGTTCCGAGGAGAAAGAGCTGGGGATAGAAACTATTATGAATGAAATTAGAGATGAAGTAGAAATTTCACCAGAGCAGATAAATTTTGTTCTTATCCGTTCTTTACTTATATTAAATTTAAATCCTGCTGAAATTATTGAAATTGTAACAAAAATAGGCGTCTTATCTAAACAAGAAGTAATGGAAAAAATCGTATTATATGAAGATATTAATATTGCTGCATAATAAAAGAAACATTTTTTATATGGAAAAGCTAAAGCTGTTAAAAGATTTTAGCTTTTCTTTTTTAAATCTAATGGAATGGTTTATTGGTCTCAGAAATAGTTAAAACTATGTACTTTAGTGCATTTCGCTTTCAGCTTCTAAAAAGACCTATCTTTGTTATATGTCAGACCAGCGTGTAAATAGTCATAGTGTTTCTAGGTTAACCGCCCATATAGTTTGGAGTACAAAATATAGATATTCAGTATTAGAAGGGGATATACAGATTCGCTGCAGAACAATTTTGGTTCAAATATGTGAATCAGAAGATGTAGAAATATTAAAAGGAGTGGTATCTAAAGATCACATTCATATGCATATTGAATATCGTCGATCCTTAAGTTTGAGTTACTTGATAAAGAAATTAAAAGGTCGAAGTTCTAGGAAATTACAAATGGAATTCCCTCAATTAAAGCAACGATATTGGGGTAGGCATTTCTGGGGTATAGGTTATGGTTGTTGGAGTACAGGTAATATTACAGATGAAATGGTTAATGAGTATTTGGAGCACCATAGAAAACCAAACGATGGTTCAAACACAAACTTCATTATTGAGAAATGACCATTGGGGGACTTTCAGTCCTGAGCCCGAACCTATGGACTTGTAGTCCATAGTGGTTCAGTTGGTATCATAAAAGAACAGTTAACAATTCTTCCATTCCCTTAGAAGCCCCTTCTTTTATTATCGTAAGGTTATTAAAATCAGACTCTTTTACTGAAGGGTTTGGATCAATAAAATAAACAGGAGTACCATGTTGAACATAATTAACCAACCCTGCAGCAGGATACACTTGCATTGATGTTCCTATTATCACTAGAATATCAGCTTTCTCCACCAGCTCCACAGCTTGGTCAATCATAGGCACTGCTTCTCCAAACCAAACAATGTGTGGTCGAAGCTGTGATTTCTCTTCACACAAATCACCTAAAATTAAATTATCTTCCCAATCATACACCAAATACTCATTTTTCGTGCTGCGAACTTTTCGTAATTCCCCATGTAAATGCAATACTGACTTACTTCCTGCTCGTTCATGTAAATCGTCTACATTTTGAGTAACTATATGCACATTAAATTTTTCTTCTAACTTTTCCAGACTAAAATGTCCTTGATTTGACTCAACAAAATTCAATTGAGCTCTTCGTTGATTATAAAACTCAAGCACCAACTCTGGATTATTATAAAATTCTTC
>JABSQI010000376.1 GCA_013215905.1 Legionellales bacterium
ACTCTGTTAAAGATTTTATAAAAGTTTCAATTCCTCCTGGACATTCTTTATAATCAAATTTGTTTATGTGTAGTACTCTAATTTTCTTCATAATTATTGATTGTTATTTTAACTGTATATTTATTAACTATTATGAAGATGTTCTTCCGTAGATGTCTTCAAATCTTATTATATCATCTTCTTCTAAATAGTCTCCAAATTGTGTTTCTATGATATGCAGCGGGTCTTTTCTGGAATTTGATAACCTATGTTTTGTATTAGGAGGAATAAATAATGATTGATTGGGATGAAGTGTTTTTGACTCAGAGTCATACACTACATCTGCTATTCCCTCAACAACAACCCAATGTTCAGATCTATGTTTATGCAATTGTAAAGATAAGACACCATTCATACTAATTACTAAATGTTTAACTTTGAAACCTTTTCCAGAATATAATTCCTCAAAGTACCCCCATGGTCGTTCAACCTTTTTATGATAGACTAATAATTTTTTATCAATTTTTTCTATCTTATCAGTTAGTTGCTTAATTTTCTGAGTGCAGCCTTTATCTACAACTAGTAATGCATCTTCTGTATCAAGGATAACTGTATTTTTTATTCCAATAGATGCTATTAGTTTATTTGTTGACTTAATTAAGCAATTTTCTGTATCAATTGCTATAACTTCTCCAGATAGGTAATTTCGATCTTCATCAAGTTTTTTGTTTTCTAAAATAGAAAGCCAACAACCTAGATCACTCCAGTTAGAGTTTATAGGTATATTTACACCCTTTTTAGTATGTTCCATTATTGCATAATCTATAGATTCTTTTCTGCATGCTTCGTAATATTTTCTTTCTGGAATTATTTCTTTTTCCACATATGTAGAATTCAAATATGCTTTTTCAGCTTCAACATATATATCATGGGCAAAAGTATATAATTCAATTAGATAAGTACGTGCTTGCATCAAAAACATTCCGCTATTCCAGAAAAAATTTCCCGCTTCAACATACTTCTTAGCATCATGAATAGTTGGTTTTTCTTTGAAAGATTCTATTTCGAAAACACCTTCATTAAGTTTAGCTCCTGTTTCTATATACCCGTAACCTGTTGCTGGTGATTTTGGCAAAACTCCAAATGTTACTATTTTTCCATCTTCTACAAAATATATTCCCTTCTTGATATTCTTTTCTAAATCATCAGCATCTGCAATTAAGTGGTCAGAAGGCAAAATAAGTAAAACAACATCTTCTCCATGTTCTTCAATACATTGAAAGGCTGATAGCGCCATAGAGGGTGCTGTATTTCTGCTAAGTGGTTCTGAAATAAGTTTATAGTTTGTTAAATTAAGTTCTTCTATTTGTTTAATAGTAATATCATAATGCAAAGTATTCCCTACAATTAAAAAAGGAGCAAAATCCATCGCCATTGAAGATACTCTTAATAATGTTTCTTGGAATAGAGATTTATCTCCGACTAGTCCAGTGATAAACTGCTTAGGATACGATTTTCTTGACATTGGCCATAATCTTGTGCCATAACCACCAACTAAAATTACAGGGACTATTTTCATTAATATCCAAAATATTTATTATTATTCTATTATACATGGGAATATTACTTATGATAATCATAGATATAAAAATAATTACTTGCATTATAGTGACAAATATTGTAATCATAAAAAAATTGCTCATTGGTACAATTCTAAACACTTTATACTGTCTAAGCCTAAAAATTCTGTAAAACCTGCCCCCAGATAAGATAAGCCAGAGTATTTAAAAAACAAATCCTTAAAATACCATAGTATTCTCATTAACTGCTAACAGAATAAAGACATGCGTAAGTAGGTATCTTTTTTCTTAATAAATGAGCTATTATCAGTCTGAGGCTTCTTTTCATAAATTTTCAACGGCAATAAATGTATTTTAATGATCTAAGCAGGAATTCTAGAATTCATTAAGCTATGTTAATCCTAAAATTACGAGTAAAACCCTTTTTAGTAAAATTTTCTTTATATTGAAATAATTTTCTCTTATTGCGCTCTATCACATCAAAAAGGATCAGGAATATTTCTATTAGATTCTAAAGATTTTTTAAATATAGTATAGATCTGTTGTGCAGACTTATTCCAACTAAACCTAAAAGAGTTTTTCTTTGCTTTACGAGCTAGATTCTCTCTTAGAACATTA
>JABSQI010000377.1 GCA_013215905.1 Legionellales bacterium
TTTGCAAAAGTTCCTGCTTCACAGAAGTTGTTAATGCTCCTTCTCCACAGGCTAACATGGCATGTCCTGCCACTAAAATATTTTTTGCTGCATTTAGATCAGCATTATCTTCATATCCACATTTAAGACATTTGAATTGATCTTGGGTTTTCCTGTTTTCTTTGCAAGTGTGAGAGCATTTACTACATTTTTGGCTAGTGTATGGGGCAGGCACTTCTAAGTACATTCCACCATTCCAATCTAACTTATATTTGAGTAGAGTTTTAAATATCCCCCAACCTTGATCAAGAATAGACTTATTAAGACCTGACTTAGCCCTAACATTCTTCCCTGGATTATCAATATCTCCCTTAGCAGATTTACTAATATTCTTGATTTTCAAAGCTTCAGCCACTATTAATGCGTGGTTTTTGCTTAACTTGGTTGATTCTTTATGAAGAAAATCAAGCCTAGTATTAGCTATCTTGCTATGGATATGTTGAACTCTTTGTTTTTGTTTATGAAAATTATTAGAAAACTTTTTCTTTCTTGACAATTTTCTCTGTTCTTTAGCTAGTTTATTTTCTAACTTTCTAAATATATTAATACTACCAATGTATTTATTATTAGATATTGCTACAAATTTGTTAATACCCATATCTATACCGATATCACTTTTAGCTGTTGCTGTAGGTTTCTCTTGTTCTATTTCTACTTGAATGGAGCAGTACCAATGCTTACCACGTCGTGAAATGGTTATATTCTTAGGAGTACCTAAAATATCTGTATCCAAATTGGTTAATAGCCTGAAAGGGGGATCTAGTAGATATTTAAAAACTAACTTCCCAGAATTAGAAAAATACTACTGGGGTAATGTTTTATGGTCGCCTAGTTATTTTGCTGGTAGTTGTGGCGGTGCGCCGTTAGAGATCCATCAAAGAATATATCCGTTCTCAGAAAACACCAAACTAAAAAAAATCAGTGCCTTATATCTCCCACCTTTTGGTTCGAGTTTTAAGGCACGGATGATAAATCTAAATGAGCTGGCATACGCTTGCAGTTTTTTTAATATTTATCCCGTTATTAGCTCCAATACAATCTAAAACAGAATGAAAGAAATTCTTTTGGTGAATTTTAGTATCGATATTTTCCCTTAATGTATTCAATAGTTCAGGGTTTTTGTCGGCAAATTTATCTGATACCCATATTATAAATGGTATATGGAATTGTTCTGGAGGAGCTTTCTTTTTAGGCATAGCATGAGTGAATACACCTTTTTCTCCTAATGATTCACCATGATCAGATATATAGAATAAGATGGCATTATCATTTTTAATTATATTTATTGTTTCTGCAATTATGTGATCTGTGAAAATAATAGTATTATCATATTCATTTATTAAATGCTTCAAGTTACATGAAGCTGGGTTGCTGTGCTTACATACAGGGGTAAATTTTTCAAATTCTTTAGGGTATCTATCACCATATATGGCATGGCTGCCAAGTGTATGTAGAATAAATACTTGCTTACCAATAGACTTTGAATAGGTTTTACGTAATTTTTCTACAAGTATATTGTCATATACTTTAGTCGTGCTTCTAGCTATTAATTCATACTTTGTAGTTATATGGTCAATATTCCATGATCGGTAAATATCTCGATAGTTTTGCAGACTAAATATAGTTGTTTCAAATTCTAAAGATTGTAAAATTGGTATTAGATTCAGTGTTGTGTTTTTGGCGTGTGGCCCATTCATTATACAGTGAATACCCGATTTTGTGCTTGTATCACATGATCTAACATTGTGAAAGCTAATAATATTTTTTATTTCTTTTAGTTTAGGATTAGTATTTCTGTAGTATCCGTTTAAAGAAAAATTATTACTACGAGCTGACTCGCCTATAATGATTATTATTTTTAAGTTGTCGTCTTTTTCTGACATTGTAAAAGGTTTAATGTTTTCTAGAGAATAATCTAGTTTGCTATAGATTTGTTTACGTCTAGAGTATTGTATATAGGCAAAATCAATATTTAGTGGATTACTGTTTACTAAAATAGAAGCCAATGTTTGGTTTCTAATTGTACCAGGTTTATCATGTTTTAAATATATTGTATACATTAGTATACAAATAATTGAGAAATAAATAATATTTTTGATTAATAGATATATTCTATTTTTAAA
>JABSQI010000378.1 GCA_013215905.1 Legionellales bacterium
GTATTTTAACTATTGTACCAATTCTAGGCTTATGCTTTTGGAAACGCCATCATAGTTTTTGGCTTAGTAAGTTTAGGTTTGATAGATTGGGAGATTTGCTACCCTATGATAGGGTATTAGATGATAACGAGACTATAGCTTGTAAGGATGGTAGCTTAATTAAGGTGTTTGCTATTAAGCCTGTGGATTATTCTATTTTAACTAATGCAGATATTAAAAAGATTGAAAGGCGTAAGAATAAATATCTAAAAGACATGGCTGGATATAGTGCTCATATTAGAATATATAATATTAGAGATAAGGTTCATCATAAGAAACAAAAAAAGCAGTTTCCTGTTGATATCTTAGAAAAAGCTTATAATCTTTGGGAAAGTTCATTTACCAATTTCTATGAAAATAACCATTATCTAGTTTTAACAGCTTCTCCTAGTAAAAACTTAAAAGATAAGACCTCTAATGAAAAAAATACATACAAAAAATTAGAAAAATTAGTTGAGTTAACAGAGGATATTCTACGTGAACAATTCTCACCCAAGATATTAAAACAGGACAAATTGTCACCGTTATTATCATTCTTGGCAAGGATTGCCATCTTCGAAAAACAAAACATAGCAAAAAATAATGATGTTGGCTCTAGTATAGCCACATCACATGCATTTTTCGCCAAAGATGGTATTATTGAATGCGGCGATAAGTTCATTAAAGCCATTAATATATCTACATGGGGTGAAGAGTGTGACGTTGACATAATACGTGAAGTACTACGGCTTGATACTGAGCTTGTAGTATCTCACCTATTATGGGGCGAGCCTAAAAAGAAATCCCTATCATCAAAACTCAGTCCTTTATATGCTTTGCCTGTCCAGCAAAATTTCGCCAAACTGTCTTGGGATAAAGATAAGGTCGTAGACCAATACGATGAAGTTATAAATAGAATCAAAAACGATGAAGATAGATTGTATTACTATCAAATGACTATATTTATTGAAGCTTCTAGCCGAGATGAATGTATAGCCTCTGCGGCTAAAGTAAGGCGAATCTTTGCAAACGCAGATAATGCTATTAATCCAGTTATGGCAACTAAATATACATCTAAATGGTTATATTTATCAATGCACCCAACTAACAATAAACAAATCTATCCAGCAAAATTTCTGTCTTCTACCTTATCATACTGGCTTGAGTTAGCTGGAGAGCCAAAGGGATTTAAAAAATCTAGTTTTGGGGAAGGGGAGCTAATAAACTTTGAGACTGCTAATAAAGGGTGCTATTCACTTACATTACATCAATCAGAAGAAAAAAACGCTAAAGGTCATTTAACTATATTTGGTGGTACTTCTACTGGTAAAACAACGACTATTTCCAAAATATTAACAGGAGCTATTGGGCAAGGCGTTCGTGTATGTTTATTTGACCGTCTTAAGGGGATGAAAGTATTTTGTAATATGGCTGGTGGGAATCATGTAGCCTCACTTAACAACAAAATGAATCCACTATATTGCGATGACACTGTTCAAAATAGAGAGCTTATTAAGAACTGGCTGTTAATGATGGGAGAATGTAACGATACTAACTCAATTGAAAAGCTAGAGTATTCTTTAAATAGCATTTTCAAAATTCCTAAACAGCATAGATTGCTGACAGATATTGTGCAAAATGTTTTACCAAATTGTGAGCTAAAAAGAAGATTAAAACCGTGGATTGGTAAAGGCTCTTATAGTGGTTGGTTCAATGGAGTTGATAATAAAGGACTTGCTTATGATTCTTTAGATTTATCTAGTAATCAGGTGGTAGCTTTTGAGATGGAAGACATTCAAAAAAACCCTGTAGTAAGTGCTGCTGTTACCTATTACATCATGGAGAGGATTAAACGTGAGGTTGATTGTGGAACTAAGCCCCATATTATTTTTATTGATGAAACATTGCCACAGCTTCAAGTCAAACATTTTAGAGCGGAAATTTTAAAGCTATATCGTGAAATTCGTAAGAAAAATGGTGTAGTTGCTACATGTTTCCAAGACCTACAAGGGTTTTTAGATACTGGATGCGGTGAAACAATGTTTGAGCAAACAGCAATGCAGATGTTTTATCCTGGAAAATATAAAGAAGAACTACTACATAAAATTGGTCTTAACGAATATGAAATTAATTACGCTATG
>JABSQI010000379.1 GCA_013215905.1 Legionellales bacterium
AAATGATGTAATACAAGAACTAATGCTATTATTTTTTAGTTTAATGTTTCTTCTAATTTTTCGAGTGCTTCTTCAAAAGTAGAGTATTTTATTGGGACAATTATTTTACCTCTTTTATCTATAAACCCCCATTCGCCGCCTTGAATAGGTAGATAATTGGAACTCTCCTTAAAATTTAATACTTTTTTTCTATTATCGGCATAAGAAGAAACTGGAGATAATCTTTCATCCGCAGGACGTTTCATATAACAACCATTACAAACCTGAGTATATTTAGTACCTTTAGGTTCTATTGAATGTCCATCTTCGCCGAATGGTGCTGCAAAATCATATTCTGCAGGTATAATAATTTCTCCTTCTATATTATGAAAACCAACTTTATTTTCTGCTGTAATGAATCTAGAAAGACCTTGTACATAATAATCTGGACCATTATCAAAATTCATGGGATAAAATAAAAATTTTCCATTTTTATTAATACGTTGCCATTGTCCATTTTTTAGTACAGTAAGTAATCTGGGTGTTTGAACACATAGAGAATCTGTTTTTATAGATGACGAAAAAGGAGCTGGAACAACAGGGTAAATTTTCTCAAAAACAGCAGGTATTTTGATAATTCCCCCTTCTTTGATACCAAAAAATTTCGTAAGAGGATCTTCAAATATAGTATATTTTTCGCTCTGTGCATTACAAAAAGAGACAAGGCAAATTAATAATATAATAACATAATTTTTTTTATAATATAAAGTCATTTTTTATGATTTTGATACTTTGTGCCACTATACTATTTTCTTGCAGTTAATTCTAGTTTTTGTGTTCTTTCTCAGGATAAAATTTTATATCTATATTTTTATTTCGCTATAGGTTATTAAGACATTAAATATAATATTTTTTCTATCGCCCTTCCCTTTTCTAATAGATGTTGTAGATATATCTATTATAAAGAATTGCGACTGAATCTTTTCTTACTGTTACCACGCCACCGCCTAATCTTCCAACATAATGCTTATTTTATTGTGTTTTATTTATACTATATTATACACTTTATATATAACCCCTTCTGATAAGAAACCAGAATTATCACTACTATTAAATTTGCTCAAACTACCTTCATAAACTTCTTGCGCTATTCATAAATTTCTACAGCTTGACTAACTAATACTATATCTACATTTCTTATCAAAAAAATCCTGTTAACCATCAACCTAGATAGTAGGAGTTCTAGGAGCGGATTGGTCAACATCATTGCTCTGGCTTTGTTGACTCATTTGTTCAATCTTTTGTTGTTGCTGTTTTGCAAATTCCCTCGTATATTTCTTATGTGATTTCTTTTGAATATCTTGAAATTCTTTTCTTGCATCATCAAGTTGGTACAATTCCTTTATAGAAAATCTCTTGCCAGGAGATATTTTTTTAGCTGTTGTTCCAGCCTTCTTGCCCAAACGAGTTGTTTTTGTTTGAATTATTTCTAATTTATTATGAGGTATTTTCATTGCCTCGGCTGCTAGACGGAAAGCTTTTATATCCTTTGGGTCATTTGATGTACATTTGAAAGATGTCTTTCCCTGAGCTTTTAATAGAGTTAATATCTTTAACATAGATGAAATACGTTCTTTCATATTAATTGGTCGTGATTTACTCTTCCCAGGATCAAATACTGGTTTATTAAAATCTGGAGTAAAGAAACCATCTTTTACCGACCATGAACTATTTTCATCTAACTGTATATTTCCCATATCCTCTAGTTTAACTTTAGAAACCTCTTCCCAATCTGATTCAGACTTTGGTGGATTACCATCATGTTTACTACTCCAATGCCTTTGTTGTAATCTTTGAAGTCCCAACACATCAAGAAATGCTCTTTGTTTAAGTGGATTAATAAAGGAATTTTCATTGTTTTTTGAATATTTTTTTTCAT
>JABSQI010000038.1 GCA_013215905.1 Legionellales bacterium
GGTGAACCATTTGTTGGAAGAGCAGGTTCTCTTTTGAATCTCATGCTAAAGTCTATTGGTTTTTCTAGAGATGATGTTTATATTGCAAATGTTATAAAGTGTCGACCTGAAAATAATCGTGATCCACTCCCCATAGAAATAGAAACTTGTTCTCCTTATCTAGTTGATCAGATTAAGTTAATAAAACCAAAGCTAATGTTAGCGCTTGGGCGGTATGCTGCTAGGGTTTTATTAAAAAATAATTCATCTTTAGCTAATCTTAGAGGTAAAATACATAGTATGTCTGGGAATGATATTCCATTATTTGTGACATATCATCCGGCTTATTTATTAAGAAACCCGAAAGATAAGAGAGAGAGTTTTCAAGATTTGATTCAAGCAAGAAAATTTTTGGAAAATAACTGAGCTTTATTTACATTTTGGGAGTAACTATGAAATTATTTATGATGTCAGCATCTATTAGAAAAGATTCATATAATAAAAAATTAATTAAAAATTTAGCTGGAATATGTCGAAAAAACGATATAATGTCTGATATATCAAGTATTGAAGATTTTCCTCTTCCTTTCTATGATGGTGACGCTGAGAATGCAGAAGGAATACCCAAAGCAGCTGAACAATTTGTTCAAAGAATGCATGATTCGGATGCAACAGTTATATCATCTCCAGAATATAATTTTTCAACCCCAGGAATATTGAAAAATTTAATAGATTGGGTCTCAAGGGTAAAAGATGAACCTTTTAGTGAGCAGAATATTTTTTTGATGTCTGCATCTCCTTCCTTAGTAGGAGGGAATAGGGGATTGTGGGCAACACGTATTCCCTTGGAAAGTTGTGGAGCTTTTGTTTATCCAAGAATGTATTCTCTAGCTTCTGCAGGTACAGCATTTAATGAGGCAGATGAGTTTAAAGAAACAAAAAATTCAGATTTTCTAGAAAAGATGTTTTTAAATTTTATAAAAAGCATTGAATAAAGTATATAAATATAAGTGTATCGTAAATATATATTTATTATTATTTTTGTACATATGGACTATATTTATTTGACAAGAACATTTTTGGGGAATAAATTTTTTGAAAAAGGTAAAATTTTATGAAGAATAAAATTCCGCAAATCTTAATTGTGTTAATTTTAGGTATATATTCTATATCTATCCAGGCAACTATAATAATATATAATATGTCAGGTCTTGATGTGATAACCAGCATAAGATTCCCTAACAATTTATTTGGTTCAAGAATTGCAGTTCCAGTATTTGCAGGGCAGAGCGCCGATTTTATACGTAGTGTTAATATTAATGATTATTGTCGGTATACTGTTCCTAATGGAAAGAATTTTATAGAGAACCCATTTGCTGATTGTTCAGATCTTCAGGCTAGTAAAGATTTGTCTTTAGTAGGTGCTAATATCGATATTAGAGCTCTACTTGGGAAAGAAGATTACGCTAATATAAATATAGCAAATTGTCATATAGGCAAGGTAACTGAATTTAAGCATAACAAACTAACAATAGTTATTCATAATTTAAATAAAAAAAATTGGGGTATATTTGTAAAGAATACTAGTGTTAAGAAAAAGAAAAAAGTACCTAAAAAGCAAAAAATAAAAAACAATGAAAATAAATTGAAAGATAAATTCAATAGTTCAGAAAAAGAACATAAAAAAACTTCTACCATAGACAATGAAACCCCTTACTGGTTTTGATAAACTAGTGATAATTTAAAGTTAGTCATGCAAGATATACAAAATTACCAGCGGGTATTAAGTCTGATATTAATTTAAATGTTGTAAAGTGAAATATATAGACTGAATTGGGAGTCAAACCCTAGAATATTTAGGATAATAAGTATTTGATTTTTACATAAGTGCTTATTATTTTCTAGGAAATTTACTAATGACGTTATTTTGCGCCAAAATATATTTTACCTTTATTATTCACATGTTATAGTATAACTTTTGATTACATGATCTAGAGTTTATTGAGAATGAAAATTGTAAAAATATTAGGGGTATTGAGTATATTTTTCTTGTTATCTGGGTGTGATAGGCAGAAGTCTCATCAAGAAGTTATAGAAGACTTAAATAAAATAAGAACAAAATATGAGCAATGTCTGGTATCTGGTATGGTAGATAAGGGGGATATTTTTTGTAAGTATGTTCTAGATTCACCAGAAGATTTTGATAAATTACGAAAACTTGCAATAACGGAACCACAGAAGTTAGGAGCTAAGGTATTAAAATTGCAACAAGATGTTGGAGAGTTGAAGAAATCATCTTTGGTAGAAGATAAAGAAAAGTTACAAATAACAATGAGAGAATTGCAAAAATGCTATCTGATCTTGAAATTATTATCATCTATAAAGTAGTAGAATATGAGAATATTGTTAAGTAATGATGATAGTGTTTATGCAAATGGTCTAAATATATTATATCAAAACTTATTAGATATCGCTGAAGTTAAAGTGGTTGCCCCCGACAGAGATAATAGCGCAGCAAGTAATTCATTAACAATATATAATCCTATTCGTATTAAGAAAATCAGAGAAAATTTTATTAGTGTTAGCGGTACACCTACTGATTCTGTGCATTTAGCAATGAATGGTCTATTGGATTGGAAGCCTGATTATATAATCTCAGGTATTAATCATGGAGCTAATCTTGGAGAAGATGTTTTGTATTCTGGTACAGTTGCTGCTGCAATGGAAGGAATGTTGCTGGGTGGGAGAGCAATTGCTGTATCTCTTGCAAGTTTTAAGGAAGAATATTTAGTAACAGCTGCGATGGTTGTTAGGACATTAATTAAAAGTATTAATATTTCATGCGAAGGAGTTAGATCATTATTAAATATTAATGTGCCTGGGGTTCCCTATGAAAATTTACAAGGAATAAGTGTTACTAGATTAGGAAGTAGGCATATTGGTGAAAAATGTATAATGGATACTGATCCAAGAGGTGAGAATATTTTTTGGATTGCTCCTCCGGGGAAAGAGCAGGATGCTGGTCCGGGAACAGACTTCTATGCAATAGCAAATAATTATGTTTCGATAACTCCAATCAATACAGATATGACTGATTATAATAATTTTGAGTTTGCAAATAATTTAATAAGAAAGATGAGCGTGGAGATATAAATATGAAGATATTTTCAAAGCTTTATAATAAAGCAATGCACATTTCAGATTCTAAATATGCTGTTTATATTTTGGCGGTTGTTTCTTTTATTGAGTCTATATTTTTCCCATTACCCCCGGATGTTTTATTGATATCAATGGTGCTTGCTAATAAATCTAAAGCATTTAAATATTTTATGATAACATTATTATTTTCCATATTAGGAGGAATTGCTGGTTATTTTGTAGGGATGTTTTTTATAGAATTTGTATATAAATATATTGTCTCGTATGGATATGAAAGTGCTTACATTCAGGTTCAACATTGGTTTACTAAGTGGGGGTTTTGGATTGTCTTCATAGCAGGTTTTACTCCAATTCCATACAAAATATTTACTATTGGAGCAGGATCTTTTCAGATGGGTTTATTTCCATTTATTGTTGCTTCTGTCATTAGTAGAGGCTTAAGATTTGGTTTGGTAAGTTTTCTTGTAGGTAAATTTGAGGCCAAATTTACCAAAATCGCTGTTAAATATATAGATTTAATAGGATGGCTAATGGTTGTTCTATTAGGATTATATTTTTATATTAGAAATTATTATGTCTAATATAAAGAGTAAAAATAAATTAGCTAATCTAAATAAAATTGTATGTTTTATTCCTTTTTTATTTTATATCAGCGGATGTACCCAAGATCCGGATTTTGCTAGTGTAGATATTGCCTGGTATCAAAAACAAGGAGCAAATTCTCACATAGTACAGCAAGGAGAATCTCTATATGCTATAGCTTTTAGATATGATATTGACTACCGTGAACTTGCTAAAGCCAATTCTTTAGCTCCTCCTTATAAACTTTCAACAGGACAACATTTGACAATCGATATTAAAAAACCTATGGGACAGAAAACCAAAAATGTTTCACCTGCTATTGTTAAGACTGCTCCTACTATATTACCACCACCTAAGAAGATTATTAGTGTGAGGAAGAGAACTAAAAAGACGGATATTAAGTTAGATAAAGTTAGTAAATGGGTGTGGCCTACTAAAGGAAAAATTATTAGGAAATTTGCTTTATCTAAGCGGAGCAAGGGGATTGATATATCTGGTAAATTAAATCAGCCTGTTGTTGCTGCCGCTAAAGGAATAGTTGTATATAGTGGGAGTAGTTTAAGAGGGTATGGTAATTTATTAATCATTAAACATACAAAAGAATTATTTTCTGCATATGCTCATAACTCAAAGCTAATTGCTAGAGAGAATGAAATAGTTAACGCTGGCCAGAAAATAGCATATTTAGGAGATGATGAAGCAGCAACACCAATGTTACATTTTGAGATCAGGTTGAGAGGAAAGCCTGTTAATCCGCTTAAATATTTACCAAATATCAATTAATTGCTGCTAGTCAGATAATTTTGAACTATCATTTTGAAAGAATAAGGAGGTTCTATGCTAGAGAAATGGAATGAAGGAAGCAGTAATATACAAATTTCTATGAGTGATGCTGATGACAGCACTGATGAGAATTTAGATCTTGAGGACGTTGATTCAGAAATTGAAGAAAATATCTCTGAGAATATTAAAGGAGGGGGTACGCGTAGAGCCGGCTCAGTCGATGCTACACAACTATATTTGAGTGAGATTGGATTTTCTCCTTTGTTAAAACCAGAAGAGGAAGTATATTATGCCAGGTTAGCTTTAAAGGGAGATGAGTCTGCTAGAAAGCACATGATTGAATGTAACTTAAGGCTTGTTGTAAAAATAGCTAGAAGGTATCTAAATAGAGGTTTGGCTCTATTGGATTTAATTGAAGAAGGTAATCTTGGGCTTATGAGGGCAGTAGAGAAGTTTGATCCTGAACTTGGTTTTAGGTTTTCTACTTATGCAACATGGTGGATTAGGCAAACTATTGAACGAGCAATAATGAATCAAACCAGGACAATTCGTTTACCTATTCATGTTGTGAAAGAATTGAATGTATATTTGCGAGCTACCCGTAAATTAACCCAAGAGTTAGATCATGAACCAACCCCAGAAGAGATAGCAGAGCTTGTAGATAAGCCAATTGAAGATGTTAAAAGAATGCTTGGGCTGAATGAAAAGATTAGTTCAGTCGATTCTCCGATAGGATATGATAATAATAAATCTTTATTAGAAACTATTGCAGATGAAAATTGCTCAGATCCAGTAGAACTTTTAACAGACGAAAATTTAAAGATGCATATTGAAAAATGGCTAGATGAGTTAAGCTATAATCAACGCGATGTTATTGCTAGAAGGTTTGGACTACTAGGCTACGAAAAGACGACTTTGGAAGAAGTAGGATTTGAAATAGGATTAACTCGTGAAAGAGTGAGACAAATTCAAGTTGAGGGTTTGAAAGCTCTTAGAAAGATATTTGAGCGTTATGGTTTATCTGAGGATGCAATATTCAAGTAGATTCATTAAAAAGTGACTGAACTTGTTTAGTCACTTTTTTTATATACTTGATATCATTAGCTTTTTATTTAAAATTTATAATATTTGAACTTATTATTTTTACAGGGTAAAATTTATAAATTTAAATATTATTAAGTAGAGGGCGTTGTATGGCATCTAATGCACAAAAGGTGGAAAATATCCAATTTCAAACAGAAGTTAGTCAACTATTACATTTGGTTATTCATTCTTTGTACAGTAATAAAGAAATATTCTTGCGTGAACTAATATCAAATGCCTCCGATGCTAATGATAAATTACGGTTTTCTGCTTTGAATAATGCTGGGTTATATGGGGAAGATTCTGAATTAAGGATTAATATAGATATTAATCAAGAAGAGAAAACTATTACTATTTCTGATAATGGTATTGGGATGACTAAAGAGGAAGTAGTAGATAATTTAGGAACTATTGCTAAGTCAGGAACAAAAGAATTTCTTGCCAAATTAACTGGTGATTCTGTAAAAGATTCTAACCTTATTGGACAATTTGGAGTTGGGTTTTATTCAGCATTTATTGTTGCTGATAAAGTTGTAGTGCGCACGAAAAAAGCAGATTCTGATCAGGATGCTACTGAATGGGAATCTTCTGGTGAGGATAATTATAATATTAAAAGTATAAGCAAGGAAAATAGGGGGACTGACGTAATATTGCATCTTAAAAAAGATGAAGAAGAGTTTTTAAGTGATTATCGGATCAGAACTATTATTTCTAAGTATTCTGATCATATTGCTTGGCCTATTAATATGAAAAAATTGTCTAGCCCTGAGGATAAAGACAAGAATGTTGTTAATACAGAATATGAGGTTGTAAATAAAGCCAAAGCAATGTGGACTTTACCAAAAAAGGATATTGAGGATAAGGATTACGTAGAATTTTATAAGCATGTTAGTCATGATATAAATGATCCAGCTATCTGGACTCATAACAGAGTAGAAGGAAAGACAGAATATATTTCCTTATTGTATATACCAAAAAATGCTCCTTTTGATATTGGTAATAGAGAGCAAAAGCATGGGTTGCATTTATACGTAAAAAGAGTATTTATAATGGATAATGCAAACCAATTTTTACCTAATTATTTGCGATTTGTAAAAGGGTTGATTGACTCTAATGATTTACCTTTAAATATTTCCAGAGAGATTCTGCAGAGCAATGCTGTAGTTAATACTATTAAGGGTGCTTTAACAAAGAAATCATTGTCATTAATCGAAAAACTATCCCAAGATAAAGAAAAATACAAGCTATTTTGGAATGAGTTTGGAGCTATTTTGAGAGAGGGTATTGTAGAAGATTTTGCTAATAAGGATGATATAGCTAAATTATTACGATTTAGAACGACTGAATCTGCATCTGAAGATGAACTATGTTCTTTTGCTGACTATCTTGATAGGATGCAGGACAAACAAGAGAAGATATATTATTTAACAGCTAACTCTTATAGTGCTGCTAAAAGTAGCCCCCATTTGGAGTTATTCGAATCTAAAGGAATAGAAGTTATTCTGTTTACAGATAGAATTGATGAGTGGGTTGTTGGACATTTAGATAATTTTGATGGTAAGAAATTGCAATCGATAAGTCATGGGGAATTACAAGATCAGTTACTCGAAAAGGATTCAGAGGGAGAAAATGAATCTACTGAAGATATAAAAACAGAGATGGAAAAAATTTATAAGGTATTGGAGAATAAAGTTAAATCAGTCAGGGAAAGTAAAAGACTTACTACTTCTCCTGCATGTTTAGTTGCTGACGAAGGAGAAATGAGTAGAGAAATGTTAAAACTTCTTCAAGCATCAGGACAGCAAATACCAAACTCTTTACCAATATTTGAAGTAAATCCTAAACATCCTTTGATTAAAAGAATTATAAATGAGAAAAACGCTGAACAATTTAATGATTGGACAAATTTGGTGTTCGAACAGGCTATTTTAGCTGAAGGAGGAGTGTTAGAGGAGCCTGGGCATTTTGTAAGTAGATTGAACAAATTATTACTGCAGATGAGTGCTTAGAAAATACCATGGCATATTATTCTAATTTTATTGGGATTTTCGGCGTATTTTTAGTTCTTCTAGCTTATTTTTTATTGCAAAGTAATATTATTTCAAATAAGGAGCCCCGTTTTTCTTTACTTAATCTGATAGGGGCTATTTTGATTTTATATTCTTTGTTTTATCACTGGAACTTAGCTTCTGTAATAATAGAAATAGCTTGGATAACTATAAGTATCCAAGGACTAATAAATTGTTATATTAATAAAAAACCGACTATTTCTTCCACTTGATATTACACCCGACACTGTTATATTGCGGAACAGGTATTTCTTTATCAGATATTATACAATCTAATGCATTTATTAGATCTTTCCCACTCAGTTTTTCATTATTTGTTCCTGGGGATGATGGGTCAAATCGACCGTGATATCTTAGTAGTAGATTACGATCGTATACATATATATCGGGAGTACAAGCAGCCTGGTATGATTTGGCAATTTCCTGAGTTTCATCGAATAGGTATGGAAATGACATATCATGCTTTAGACCAAATTCTTTCATTTTTTCAGGAGAGTCATCTGGATAGCTATCTACGTCATTAGAGTTAATGGCAATGCATTTTACTCCCTGTTGTTCAAATTTTTTAATTGTTTCTACAAATTTATCTATTATATACAGTACGTATGGACAGTGATTACACATAAATATTATTACAGTCGCATTATCTCCTTTGTATTTGCTTAAGCTTATTGATGTGTCAGTTAAATGATCTTCTAGTGTAAAATCAATAGCCTTAGAACCTAGTGTTATTTGATTAGAATCTGTTAAAACCATGTTTATCTCCTATCTCTATTAATAACTGTAGTTGAAGATTGATCTACAGGTAATAGCACAATTTCACTTATATTAACATGAGATGGCCTAGTAATGGTAAACAATATTGTTTCAGCAATATCGCAGGCCTTTAGAGGTTCCATATTACGATATACTTCTTTAGCTTTTTCTGTATTTTGATTAAATCTAACCAAGCTAAATTCTGTTTCAACCATTCCTGGATCAATAGATGAGACTTTTATATTAGTTCCTGTAAGATCTAGTTTTAATCCCTTTGATATAATTTTTTCAGCATGTTTGGTAGCACAGTATACAGTTCCTCCCGTGTATACTTCGTGGCTTGAAATTGAACCTATATTTACAATATGACCCGAATTATTCTGCACCATTTGGGGTAATACTTTGCTAGTAATGGCAAGTAGCCCTATTACATTTGTATTAAACATTGTTTTCCAGTCTTGTAAGCTACCATCTTGAATTTTATCTTTTCCGATGGCAAGACCGGCATTATTAATTAATATGTCTATATTTTGCCATTCTTTTTCTAGAGTAGAAAAAATTTCATCGATATCTTTTTGTTTTGTTATATCTATTTGCAATGTTAGAATTTTAATACGGTGTTTTGTTATTAATTTTTCTGCTATTTCATCAAGTATATTTTTTCTCCTTGCAACTAAAAGTAAATTTGCCCCGTATTTAGCGAATGTTTCAGCACATGCTTTACCTATACCGCTACTAGCACCTGTAATTAATATTGTTTTATTTTTTAGTTCCATTGTTTCCTCATAGATATCTAACAGTTATGACGTTATATTATCTTGTTCTTTAGGAATTGCAAAATTATATGTTGTTTATTTTTAGAGTATAACCATAGAAATACTAATTTACTTCTATAAAAGTATTAATTTTTTCTTTAAGAGATATGTACTCATAATCAGTGACTAGCGGGATATTTTTCTATAAAGATTTAAATATACATAATTATATCAGTGAAATTTAATATAAGACAAATAAATGGTGATAAAATTATACTATCTTGTTTAGTGATACCGTTACTTGAGTAATTGTTATTAGTTCTCTATTTGCTCATCTTCAAATGTTACTAGTTCTGATTCAGTATTTTGCAATAGAGTCCCAATTATACTGGAGGAGGTAAATTCTCCTTGATGAATTTTCATAGTACTAAATTTATCCTTGCCAGTATGATCTTTTGAAAAAAAAGTATCAGGGAAGGTTGTTGGCGTACCTCTTTGTCTTTTCATAATTTCTCTAGGATCTAGCGGGCTATAGTCAGGGGTTTTTATAGTAATAGGTGTTAACATTCTATCCATTTCCATTTTTAGAGAATCCAATCTGCTCAAAGACATAAATTCTTTCCTTGTTTCTCTATTTTTATGTAATTGTATCTGCAGCTCTCTAATTGTCTCATTTCTTTGTGACAGTTGATTCTCAAGAATCATTTTTTGTTCAGTTGCAGCCTCTTTTTGTTTTCTTAGTCTTTCCTGAAGTAGTCGTTGTTGTTCATTGGAAGATTGTTTAGTATTTAGTAGTTGCTGTCTTAATTTATCCTGAGCAATTTTAGATTGTTGCTCAATTTGTTTGATTTTACTTTCAAGAGATAATCTTTGGCTATTAGCTAACTCTTGTTGCTTGCGTAACTTCTCTTTTAATATCTGTTGTTGTTTCATGGAAGACTGTTGTGAATTTGTTAGTTGTTGATTTATTTTTTTCTGGGCAAGTTGTGATGCTAACTCTACCCTTTTTATTTCACTTTCTAGATGTTGTCTTTGTTGATTTGCTAATTCTGTTTTCTTACGTAACTCCTCCAGATAATACTGCTTCTGCATAAGTGCTGACTGTCTTGAATCCTGTAACTCTAGCTTTAGTTTCTCCTGAGCTTCACGTGCCTCTAACTCTAACTTCTTCAATTCACTCTCATAATGTAGTCTCTGTGTCTCATTTAATTTACTCTGTAATACT